>NZ_JACHCG010000005.1:0-300000 GCF_014200595.1 Pedobacter cryoconitis | reverse complement strand
TGCGGGGCTTCCATATCTTTTTTGACATCATTGGTGGCTTTCATCTGATCGGGTGTATCTTCATAAATGAAGGATGCTTCCAGTTCAGTTTCCAGATAACCGTCAGGATCAAATGCGGTTCCTACCTGTGATTTTCTCAGGGCATAAAGCTTGATCAGGTCCCGGGCAATGTCTTTAACTTTTTTTTTTGTAGTCTTTTTTAGTTTGTCCCAGGCTTCTGTACCCAGTTTATTCATTTTTGGTGGCGTACCGTCTTTTCCACTGTATTTTGCAATACGGTTTAAAGAGTTGATATTCACGTAAAGCAGGTCATTATCAGCATAGACCAACCGGATCATTTCCTGCGTTTTGCCATTGACTTCTACCTTTTCCAAACCAGCATATTTACCAATACCATGGTCTATATGGGTAACGAAATCTCCAGGTTTAAGATCCCTCAGATCTTTCATGGTGATAGCCTGACTGCGCTGATAACCTCTTTTTAACTTATACTTATAAAACCTGTCAAAGATCTGGTGATCAGTGTAAAAGGCTATGGATTGTTTGGGATCAATAAATCCTTCTCTTAACTGAATGTTGACAGGAACGAACTTGGCCGTTTTATCAATATCGTCCAGTATGGCATATAACCTCTCGGTTTGTTTAGGGGAAGAGCTGGAAATGAAATTATGAATTCCGTTTTTCTCGTTTTCTTTTAAATTATGGATCAGCAGATTGAAATCTTTGTTGAAAGAAGGTTGCGGCTTAGTATCAAACAGGAAAACGTGATCGGTTTTATAGAAGAACTGCTTGCCAAATTCTATAACCGGGAAATCATGCAGGATGTCTCCGATCATTCTTTCGTCAGAGAAAGCAAATTTCGGGTCAATCCAGTCCAGGTTTTCCTGTTTTTCTTTTGCAGGAAGTGCTTTCCATAATTCTACGGCCTTTTTATAACCTGTTTTTATAATATCCAAAGTGAATTCTACATCTTTAAACCAGAGCTGAGTGTCTTTCTCCACATAATCCAGCAGGTTAATATTGCTTTCTGTAAGGTACTTGGATTGTACGTTAGGGATAATAGTGAAGGTTTTGACATCTTCTACCGAGAGCTGGCTTTCTATTTCGAAAGTCCGGATGCTTTCTACTTCATCCCCAAAAAATTCTATCCGGTAAGGAAGATCATGAGAGAAAGAGAAAATGTCAACTATACCACCGCGGATAGAGAACTGACCGGGTTCATAAACGAAATCGGTGCGGTTAAAATCATAATCAACAAGAAATTCATTGATAAAATCAATGCCTAGTTTTACCCCTAAACTTATTTCAAGGGTGTTTTTTTCGAGAACATCTCTGTTAATTACCTTTTCAGCAAGCGCTTCGGGATAGGTAACCACGATCTTTCCAAACGAAGAATTGTGGTTCAGCTCATTGAGCACTTCTGCCCTTGCCAGCACATTAGCAGTATCTACCTGGGTGAAGTCGAAGGCTTTACGGAAGGAAGATGGAAAAATTAAGACCTCTTTTTCAAGTATACTTTCCAGATCTGCCATAAAATAAGCAGCTTCTTCTCTGTCAGGAAGGATAAATAATTGTGGCTTATGCAGCAGGAAATAGGTAGTAACGGCAACTGTAGCATCGGCAGAGCCTACTAAACCTTTTAATTGAAGTTTATTACCTTTACCCGAATTGAGGGTCTTTGCAAGCGCTTCGATGCGCTCATCAGTTTTATATCTATTGATCAGGTCACGGATGTTCACCTCACAAAGATAATATTTATGATTTGCTAATATGTAACAATGCGGCCATTTATGACTCTAAAATTCAAAACCGTGATGCTTAACTGGTTAGGCCGTTTACCGCTGGAGCTGGTTTTGTGGGTGGCAGGTTTAACTTTGCTGGCCATTGCAGAACCGGAGGGACATGGACAGGTACATCATTTTACCTTTTGCCCTTTAGCAAATATGGGTCTGGACTGGTGCCCGGGCTGCGGACTGGGAAGGTCGATTACCCAATTGTTCCATGGTAATCTGGCGGAGAGTTTTCATCAGCACTGGCTGGGGATACCTGCGGTAATCATTATCGGCTTGAGAATTATCACACTTAGCCAGTACGAGTGGAAGAAAAATAAGAATAGAAAAAATTAAATATAAGGAGAGAGATTATGTACAATTCACCATTTATGATGCTTCCGGGCATCACGCCTCAGGAGTTTTCTTATTTGCAGTCTATGACCGCAGGTTTTAATGAGCAGCAGCTGAATGGATTTCTGATGATTTACAATAGCAAAAGAAGAAATCCGGACGATATGGTACTTTATTGTGTTTTAGGGTTTTTTGTACCTGGATTATCGAGGTTTCTGGTGAATCAGATTGGGATGGGAATCCTTTACTTTTTTACCCTTGGTTTATGTATGATCGGAACAATTATTGACCTGGTCAATTATAAAAACCTGGCTTTTGAATACAATCAAAAGGTAGCTTTTGAAAGTTTGCAAATGGCGAAAATGGGTACAATTACCCAATAATTAAATCTTATAGTATCTTTACATATGATGAGATTAGCTGTAATTACTAAACATCTGGAGGCTTATGCACCGTTAAGTTATCAGGAAGATTATGATAATTCGGGTTTGCTGACAGGTGATATGAACCAGGAAATCACAGGCGCTTTAGTGGCTCTTGATTGTACCGAAGATATTGTTGATGAGGCCATTGCCAGAAATTGCAACCTGATCATTACGCATCATCCGATTGTTTTTAAAGGATTGAAAAAGTTTACGGGCAAGAATTATATAGAGCGTGTGATTGTTAAAGCAATCAAGAATAACATTGCTTTATATGCAATCCATACGAATCTTGATAGTGTGCAAAATGGAGTGAATGGGGTGATTTGTAAACGTCTGGGTTTAAAACAGCCGAAAATCCTTGCACCTAAAGACGGAATTTTGAAAAAGCTGGTTACTTTTTGCCCAACGGCGCAGGTGACTAAATTAAGAGAAGCTCTTTTTGCTGCGGGTGCCGGAAATATTGCAAATTACAGTGAATGTAGTTTCAATGCAGTAGGTGTAGGTACGTTTAAGGCTTCGGCTGGTACACAGCCTTTTGTTGGTCAGCAGGGATTGCAGCACCAGGAGCCTGAAGTTAGAATTGAAACGGTATTTTTAATTCAGGATGAAAGAAAAGTATTGCTTGCACTGCTTGAAAATCATCCTTATGAGGAGGTTGCTTACGATATTTATCCACTTGAAAATAAGTTAAATACAGTTGGAGCCGGAATGGTCGGCTGGCTGGAAGAAGAAATGGATATGGCAGATTTCCTGAGATTTGTTAAATCAAGAATGAATGTCAGCGTGATCAGACATACGAAGGATACGGGCCGGAAAATTAAAAAGGTGGCTGTTTGCGGTGGTTCTGGTAGTTTTCTACTGGGAAATGCGCTTGCAGCTGGTGCCGATGCTTTTATTACAGCAGATTTTAAGTACCATGAGTTTTTTGATGCGGACGGAAAGCTGATTATTGCTGATATCGGACATTTTGAGAGTGAGCAGTTTACTTCTGATTTACTGGTAGATATTCTGCAAAGGAAATTCCCTGAACTGGCAGTCCGTTTAACGGAGGTCAATACAAATCCGATCAATTACTTTTATTAGATAAATGAGTTAAAACGGGGGTTAGCCATAAGCTGACCCCCGTTTTTTTATTGTTTAGTTTCTTCTGCTTTTGCGTCATAATCTACGACCGCAACATTTACCCCTTCTGCTTTCCAATGTGCTTCAATCAGCTTCATTGTATTCTTGAAATAGGTATAGTCTTTCCGGGATAGATCTGTCCATCCTACTTCTGCGTAAGCAGCTAAACGCGGATAAATCTTCTTTTGCATATCAGCTGCTTCCGGAATAAATTCACTCCACATCTGACAGCCCAGGCCTAATACGTGTTTGTCATATTTAGGATCCAGCCCTTCTGGGACCGGATTAAATTCATAGGCTTTCTGAACCGGTATTTCTTTGTAATCATAGTCCAGATAAGTGTAAATGTGGTAAGAGTTAACCAGATCATAGCCTTTTGAGGCTGCGTTGGTAATCATATCTGTAGTGCCTCTCCAAAAATGAACGATAGTTCCCTGATCCAGTTTCTCTTTGACAGTTGTTTCTTTTTCATCTATATTCTCATGGACTTTACCACCCATAATTTCATTCCAGCCCATCATCCTGCGGCCTTTGGAAGCAATGAATTTAGAAATTTTGTTGGTAAACCAGATTTGTACATCAGCGGGTGATTTTAAACCTTCTCTGACCATCAATGCCTGTATCTGAGGAGAGCTTTTCCATTGATCGTATAAGACTTCGTCGCCACCAATGTGAATTACTTTAGATGGGAATAAGACCATTACTTCGGTCAGTACATCTTCTAAAAAGGCATAAACTTTAGGATCAGCTACGTTGTAGGTGTCTTTAAACTTGCCAAAAGTAACCGGAACTTCAACTTTTTCTCCTGTAGTACCTAACCAGGGATAGGCAGCGATGGCTGCGGTAGCATGACCTGGCATTTCGATTTCCGGAACTATTGTAATATGTCTTTCGGTAGCATAACGGACTACTTCTTTAATCTGTTCTTGTGTATAGAAGCCTTCATGTGGTTTTCCTGAACGTTTATCACTTCTCCAGGCTAATTGTGAATCTTTACGTTTAGAACCTATTCTTGTTAATTCAGGGTATTTTTTGATTTCAATTCTCCAGCCCTGATCGTCTGTTAAGTGCCAGTGAAAAACATTCATTTTCAGCATAGCCATGTCATCCAATAGCTGCTTTACTACCTTCTCTCCTTTGAAATGGCGGCCTTCATCGAGCATTAAAGCACGCCAGCTAAAGCGTGGTTTGTCCTGAATGGTTATAAAAGGAATTTTGACATTTTTACCGTTTTCCTGCTGTGTGATTAATTGCAGCAGAGATTGTATGCCATAAAACAGGCCTGCTTTGTCGGCTGCGGTTATTTTAACTCCTGTCGCATTTACTGTAAGCTGATAGCCTTCTTTACCGGCAGTTGCAGATTGATTTTGTTCCAGCGACAGTACAATTTTATGATTTGCGGCTTTTGATGAGTTGCTGATCTGAATGTTCAGGCCAGTAGCGGCCGAAAGTTTATCTTTTAGATAATTTGCTTCTGTGGTTAATGTTCTGGCAGCATTAATTGTGGTAGCAGCATTAAGCTGAAAGGTTCCCAGGGCTGTTTCCAGAGTTAAGGGGCGCGGAGAAATAAGTGGTTCTGTTTGTGCAAATACGGTTTGGTTACTGAGGAGTAAACAAACTGCTGCAAACGAAGCTAAAAGCTTTTTCATAATGGTTATTTGGTTAAGTTGGGGAATTCTTAATATATTAATTTTTAATGAAATAACTTAATTATACATTCGCCATTAGGGGATCTGTAAAGCTTTCTCCGGAATGTTCTACGTGGCCGGCAAACTGCTGACTGAAAGCGGGGTGCCCACTTGCTTTAACTGTAAAATCGTACCAGTTGTGGCTCTGCTTTAAATCAAGAGGAACACGTTTTGATGTTTCTTTTGCGGTCATTGAAACTTCAGCTAACTGCTGCTGATAAGCGTTATCTGTAAGGGTAAACTGAAGTGGTCTTCCTTTTTTAAGCCGCGTAATTTCCAGGATTACATTCCCGTTTAATTGATCAATCTTTCCTTTTTCATTCTGATAATGCAGGGAAATCATGATTTCAGGATCATTGATATCTCCTTTAAAGTGTCTGAAAAAACCATTAACACTGTATACTTTCAAGTCATATTGCTGCTGATCGAATGTATCCAGTGGCCATTGATAGGTAAGCGTATCTCCTGCTGCCGCTGTAAAAGACCAGTTTTTGTGTTTGGCATAAATGTTAAAGCCAGCACCACTGGCCTGTTTGCCGAAGTATTTATGACCAGCAGTAAGGGCGATTTCAAATTGTTTTTTGGCTGAATTTAATCCTCCCTGGGCGTAAATCTCATAAGGAATGGCGTTAGCTGGCTTAATTCCTTTTTCCTGCGCTGGAAGGTATATCGAGCCTTTCATGTTTTTGGTGACCGCTGTTATAGCCTGCTGATCTAATTTTTTAAAGTTATCTGGTAATTTGGCAAACTGAGCTTTGTGGATTCCTTCGATAAAGGGCTTTCTTTCTATTGTTTTTGGCAATGGAATCTTCTCTCCGTTATAGGGCCTGAAAACAGAAGTAAGGTCACCACACAAACTCCTTCGCCAGGAAGTCAGGTTTTCTTCATGGATCTTCTGCCCTGTTTTGTGGCTTAAAAAGTGTTCTAAAAATTGAATAGATGAGGTGTGATCGAAAACTTGTGAGTTTACATAGCCTCCGCGCGTCCATGGAGAGACTACAACCATAGGCACTCTGTAACCTAAACCTACAGGGCTTTCTCTTTTACTCTGTCCTTTTTGTACAAACTCGGCAGAGATATCGAGGCTTTTGGAAACAATTCCTGTAGACGGGTCTTTTGGGTTAGGAGCTGTAAATGGAGGTACATGATCAAAATAACCATCATTTTCATCGTAGGTAAGCACGAAAATTGTCTTCTTCCAGACTTCTGGATTTTTTGTTAAAATATCAATGGCTTCTGATACATACCATGCGCCATACCAGGGGGCGCCGGGATGGTCAGAGAAGTTGCAAGGTGCAACCAGCCAGGAAACTGCCGGTAACTTGCCTGCATCTGCGTCTGTGCGGAACTGATGTAATACATCCCCTTTGGGAATAGCTGTAGTTCTTTCTTTACCCTGGTCTTGATAAGTAATGGATTCTAACTGGTGAAAATCGGGATCATTTCTATTGGTGGTAAATGCTCTTTGGTGTAAGTCTTGTTGTTCGGGGGATAAAGATTCTAATGGATTGCTTTCCAGAAAGGTAAGATCCTTCTGATAGCGCTCCAGTGTCTTTTGCAGTTTCGGATCTGGTTTATCTTTTAATTTGGCAGCTAAATCTGCTGTTGCTTTTTTCAACCATGAAATATGTTCAGGGTGTCGTTTAACGTGGTATTGCTGGAAAAATTCAATTGGATTGTCTGTAAAGTTCCCCAGCCAGTCGTCTTGTTCTCCTTCAAAGCCAACACCTGCACTGAGCTCGTTCTGATAGATTCTCCAGTCTATGCCGTGAGCAGACAGACGCTCAGGGAAAGTGCCCCACGAAAGGCGCTCCGATCCATCAATGTCTCCATTGTCGAGGTGAGCTTTGGCGGTATCGTTTTGCTCTTCTCTGATCTTCCCTGTCCAGAAAAAGGTGCGGTTAGGACTTGTACCAGTCAGCGAAGAGCAAAAGCTATGATCGCAGACTGTAAACGAATCTGCAAGGGCATAATAGAATGGGATGTCTTCTCTGTTATAATAGCCCATGGTAAGGGGCATGTCTGCGTAATCTTTATTCCCGGATCTTTTGGCTTCAAGCCATCCGTTGAAATTACCATGGTTACGGGCATCAACCTGATTTTCCCACGAGTGTGGCAGGGAATTCATCCAGGTTGCCCTGGTATCTTTCAGATCTAACCTGAAAGGGGCATATGTTTCTCCTTTTTTATTGGTTTGCAGCCAAACCGGATGATCATCAGGTAGGCGGATCGCCCTGGGGTCATTGAAGCCCCGGACTCCTTTTAAAGAACCAAAGGCATGATCGAAAGATCTGTTTTCCTGCATCAGGAAAACGATATGTTCTGCATCCAGAAAAGTGGTTCCCAGTTCAGGATCGATGGCTAAGGCCCTTTGTATTGATCCTGGTAAAATTGTTGAAAGACTTAAGGCACCGGTTAATAAAGATGCCTTCTTGATAAAATCCCTTCTGTTTTCCATGTACTATAAAAATCTAAAAATTATTTTAACTGACAAGCTTAATGGGTTATTAAATATCGCTCTGCATAAAATCGTTACACATTCCGCCATTTTGAATCGTTCTAAATTATCCTAACTTTGACGGATTAACTCATAATAGATCGTGTCTGAACAATCACCGGATAATTTAAAGAATCAGCTTAGGATTGATGAAACGTCTTTTTTTCATCTTTATGAACGCTATTGGAAAAAGTTATATCAACTGGGCTATAAATATCTGGGAGATGCTTATCGCGCAGAAGGTGTGGTACAAGAGGTTTTTACGTCTATTTGGCAGCGTAAGGATAGTTTGTTGCTGAGTGAAGATACGATAGAAAATTATTTAGTCCGTGCGGTACGTTTCCGGATCAGCCGGATTTATAGTGATGAAGTCCGTAAAGCAAAGAAGATGGATGAATTGCTGCTGAGACAAACAGTGAGTGATAACAACCATACGGAGCAGGAAGTGCTGTACCGGTTTTTAAGGGAGGATATTGATAAGTTAGTCAATTGTCTTCCTGAGCGCTGTAAAGCGGTATATGTATTAAGCAGAGAAAAGGGACTGAATAACCAGGAAATTGCAGGTAATCTGCTGATCTCTGAAAAAACAGTCGAAAACCAATTGACAAAAGCGCTGAAGTTTATCCGTAAGGGACTCGATAAGTATCCATTATCTTAAAATTATTAGTCTTTATCTGCCCTGACATAGGGGATAAGGATAGGTTGTGATAATTACAATCAGCAGGACACGCTATGAATCCGGAATTATTAAAAAAATGCTTATCGGGGAATGCTTCTGAGGAAGAACTTAAAATCTATGAAAAATGGATGGAAGGGGAAGCTGATGATTTTGATGCAGAAGAATTAACCGGGGAGAATATACCGTTGCAGAGCGAGGTATGGGCTAAGATCAGTGCAGAAAATTTAAAGTATGAGCATTCGCAGCTTTTTAAAAGTAAGGTGTTTAAATTGCTGGTTGCTGCGAGTTTACTGGTTATATTTTATTTTTTTGGTTTTCAGCGGAGTGTTTCAAAGGATCAGTTCATGGTATTTCATTATGATCAGTCCAGACCAGCTATGGAAAAGGAGTTTGATGGGTTAAAAATCCGCCTGGGACAAAATGGAATGGTCAGGTTGGTACAGCAGAAAAATGATACACTGGATATCAGTTTTTCAGGGAACATGATGGTGCGCAATACGACTTCTGCTGACAAAGAAATTTTGGTGCTTTCCAGAAATAATGAAGGACAATTCCGGTCTAAAAAACTTAACCTGCGCAAGGGCAGATCTTATTTACTGGCACATTATCTTTTTAAAGGTGATGAACTGGTTATGGTAGAAAATCGTAATCTCATGGATATGCCACCGGTACTGGCCTTAAATATGAAAAGAGATTTTAACCTCTAAATCCATTGATGTGAATCGGTATTTACCTGGTAATTTTAAGCTTTTATTTTTGTCTGTGTTTCTTTTGATGTGCGCTTGTAGTGGGCACATGGAAAAGAATGACTTTAATTTTGGGCTGATTGTTTATGATCAGGAGAAGGATGTAACGCATTTTATGCCTGTTTATTCCATGGAGGAAGGAAAGCCTGAGGCTAAAGGAATAGATGTGCCTGGAATGACGATTGCCATTTATGAGCATTGTTATTTGCTGATGGACAGGTCTGATCATAGTTTGCTGAAGTACCGGGCAACGGCAGATGGTTTAGTGCTGGAACAGTCAATTGATATGAAAGCGATTCCCTGGGAGCCTTATTCTGGCTGGGTAAACTGGATTAATGACCATACCATTTTATTGGGTAGTGTGGTTGACGAGCAGTTCCGGTATATAGAAATCGATTTGAAGGAGATGAAAATATTACGGAATGGATTATTAGCTGTTCCGCCAGCACCAAAGGGGGTTAATTACACGGGTATGTCTGCTCAGCTGGTTAAGGACAAGCTTTTTATTTTCTATACTTTTCAAAAGGGTTTTATGCGGGAGCATGTTAATCCACCGGATGATGCGGTTCATACGGCTGTTTTTAGCTTTCCTGAGCTGAAATTGCAAAGTAGTTTTGAGGATAAAAGGACTACCTGGCCTGGCAGTTATAATATCTGGAGTTCCAATTCTATCGTGTTAAATGATACGGCTTATGTATTAGGGCAACCTGGTGGCAGAACAGGTAATCACCCTACTGCTCCTTCGGCTATTTTAAGGCTGAATAAGGGGGCGAAGACATTTGATCCGGATTACTTGTTTAAATTAGGGAGCCATGGCGCTCAGGAGGCTTATACGCTCTATAATTTAGGACATGGGCTGGCGGTAACCAGAATTGTAGAGTCTTCGGCTATCAGTCAGTTTGATGATTATATGCTGAAAAGAATTTCCCGGTACGAGCTATTGGATCTTCGCCGGCAAAAAAAGATTAAGCTGGCGATGCCTCCTGTGATGCTTAATTTTATAATGAACGTTACTGCGGATGAAAATTTCGCCTATCTGTCAGTTTATCAGGAGAATGATAAAAGTCAAATCTGGATTTATAATCTCCGCTCGGGGACACTTAAGCGTGGCGTAATTGTAAATGGAGAGATAATCCGCATCGATAAATTAGCAGATTAAAATCTTTTTTCTATTTTATTTAAAATTATTCTAAATAGCCGTAGGGGGAAAGCCCGACTTATGATAATAGTATAAGTAGAAGCAGGGAAACCAGCGGTAGAATATATGAAAAAATAAAAAAGAGCCATACAGTTCGTACCTGTATGACTCATCCCCAGATGGGGTTACCTCTAAATCGTTTATCATTTAAAAGTAATGCAAATTAAGAAAATTTTTCTGACGGGTATTTTGTGCGCCCTGATTTTTTTTGTTCAGGCTCAGAGTGGCAAGAACGGCACGATTAAAGGAACTATATATAATGACCAGTCGGAAGCCATTCCGGGCGCAATTATCAAATTATCACCCTTAAATAAAACGGCAGTCAGTGATGGAAAGGGAGAATTCCATTTTTCTGGATTAGCTGCGGGTACTTATCAGCTGAAAATTCATTCACTGGGGCATGCTAAAGAAGAGAAGAGCTTGACGGTTGTCGCACAAGGAGAGACTGTTATTAGTTTCAGACTTAAGCAGGATGTAAGAGAGATTGATGAAGTTGCTATTCTTGGCTTCAGCAAAAATCAAAAAACGAACAGGCAGGCTTATAATGTAATCTCTATAGACGCAAAGACGCTTCACAATACAACAATGGACCTTGGACAGGTAATGAACAGGGTTTCTGGTGCCCGGGTCCGTGAATCTGGTGGAGTAGGATCAAATATGACTTTTAGCCTGAATGGATTTTCTGGTAACCAGGTGAAGTTCTTTCTGGATGGTATGCCGATGGAGAATTTTGGATCTTCTTTCCAGCTGAATAATATCCCGGTGAATTTTGCTGACAGGATTGAAGTCTATAAAGGAGTTGTTCCGGTATGGCTTGGTGGAGATGCTTTGGGTGGTGCGGTAAATATTGTGACCAACACAGATCCCAGAACTTATGTAGATGCTTCTTATTCTTATGGTTCTTTTAATACGCATAAAAGTTCGGTCAATGCTGGTTATACAGCTAAATCTGGTTTTACGGCACAATTAAGTGCTTTCCAGAACTACTCTGATAATAATTACTGGGTAACCGGAGGGGTGACAGATAGTATCACCGGAGTAAATACGCCGACAAGAGTACGCAGGTTTCATGATCGGTATCACAATGAAACTGTAGTCGCAAATATTGGTGTATCCGGTAAAAAATATGCTGATCAGTTATTGGTAGGGATTACTTTGGGACAAAACAAAGCAGATATACAGGTCGGAAACCGGATGGAAGACGTATTTGGTGGAAGATGGAAATCCGGAAATACAATACAGCCTACTTTAAAATATGTGAAGAAGGATTTATTTGTTAAAGGACTGGATTTAAGGGTGAATGGAAATTTTAATTTTGGAGAGGAGCGTAATGTGGATACGGTTCCCCGAAAATTTACCTGGGATGGATCTTCTGTACCCAGAAACCGAAACGATCCTAAGGCTATTGGTGGAGAAGGTGATCTGGCAGACTTTAAGTTTAAAAACAACAATGGTCTGGCTAATGCAGGATTGAATTATGCCATAAATGACCGTCATTCTTTGTCTCTTAATGACCAGTTTTCGACTTTTAACAGAAAAGGAGTGAACCGTTTTGATCCGGATAACCGGCAGGACAAGCAGCCTCAGATTTCCAGGAAGAATATCTTAGGTTTAGGTTATCGCTTAAATCTTAATGAAAAACTGAATTTTACTGCCTTTATCAAACAGTACAATCAACATATTACGAGTAATAACGTAGTCAGGGATTTTGATAATTCTACTAAAGTAACTACTTATACTATCCTCTCGCGAAGCTCGGATTTATCTAAGCAAGGGTACGGGTTTGCGGGATCTTATTTCTTAACAGAAAATCTTCAGCTAAAGGCTTCATACGAAAAAGCTTACCGTCTGCCTGATAATGATGAGTTTTTTGGTAATGTATATCTGACAGTTGCAAATCTGGAACTGAAGCCCGAGCGTAGTGATAATATTAATATTGGGGCGACTTATACTACAGAAATAGATAAAACACATTTCTTTCAAATTCAGGCTAATTATATTTTCCGTAATGCGAATGATTATATCCGGGCTAATGTATTGCCTGGCGCAAGTAATGGCAGATATTTAAGCAAGTTTAGCAATGAGGGTAAAGTTACCAATCGTGGTATAGATGCAGAGTTGCGCTATGCTTATAAGCAGTTGTTCACGTTGAATACTAATTTCACTTATCAGAATTTAAGAAACGACAATGAATTCGACAGACTGATTTCAGGTGAACTCTCGAAAACCAGAAGTGTCATTTACAGAGACCGTATTCCTAATACCCCCTACCTTTTTGGAAATGCAAATGGCAGCTTTTATTTCAATAATGTCCTGAAAAAAGGTAACCAGCTTACTTTGGGCTATAACGTATTATTTGTCAATAAATTTTACCTGTACTGGCCCGGACAGGGCTCTAAGGAGACTAAAATGGTTGTACCAACCCAGTGGGCACACGATGTCAATATGATCTATGCAATGGGAGGTGGAAAATATAATATCGCAGTAGAGTGTCTGAATTTAACTGATGCTGAGCTGTTTGATAATTATGCATTACAAAAGCCCAGCCGCGCTTTTAACATCAAACTCCGCTATTATTTTTCTAAAAAAAGAGGCCTCTGATCAGGGTGCCCGCTTAAATCAGCTTTTAATAATTAAATCAATAAAACAATGAAGAAGACTACTAATTTTTTAATAACAGGTATGTTAGGAATGGCGGTACTATTAGGTGCTTGCAGCAAGGATAAAACTCCGGATGCTCCTGTAGATCCAGGGAAGCCAGGGCGTTCAAAATATGTATTTGTTTATACTGGGAAGGGTGATGGCGCTGCAACCTATATTGTAAGTACGGATGATATTACCAAAGGAGGTGTCTCATCAACTAATAATGGTGTAGAGGTAGATGCCTGGTCTTTTATCGTCCAGAATAATACAGTGTTTGCACAAGCTTATAATGAACAGGGATTGGTAAGGCCATTTCGTCTGAATGAACAGGGTAAAATATTTGAAGCCGGTAGAGCAGTAACGACCTTTCGCACCGGTGTATCTGGTAAAGTCGGTAATGATTTCTGGGTAGGTGGTGGTGATCCGCGTTCAAGTGGTGTTGGAGAATTATACCGTTTTGACGCGATCAATCTTCAACTTTCGGGAAGAAGTACAACAGATTTAAAGAAAATAACAGGAACAGGTTTCAATGCTGTATGGACAGGTTTATTTGAGGTAGATAATAAAATATATCTTCCTTACTATAAGTTTAAACATACTCCTGGTGGCCGGGTTTACGAAGGTGAATATGGTAGTTTAGACAGTACATGGGTGGCTGTTTTCAGTTATCCTGAGCTTAAATACGAAAAAACAATCTCTGATGACCGTACTGGTTTTATCGGAGACTGGAGCAGTCAGCAGGGCCTTAAGCAAATTGAGAACGGGGATACTTATGCCTGGTCTACTGCATCTGGTGATGGTGAACAAAGAACATCTACAAAACCGTCTGGTATTGTTCGTATCAAAAAAGGAGCAGAACAATTCGATAAATCTTATTTCTTTAATGTTGAAGCAGCAGTAGGATCAAAAATCTGCAGAGGTGAATATATCGGTAAAGGTAAATTCCTGATGGCGGTTTATACTGATGCCAAAGCAACTGGTGGAAAAATCAAGATGATTATTGCTGATGTATTTAACAATACGGTTACCCCGGTTCCAGGAGTTCCTGTACATGAATTTGGTGGATTTAAGTTAATCGTATATGCTGAACCAGATGGTAAAACAATCAACTACGTAATGGAGGACAGTGCAGGTGAATACTATGTATACATTATTAATGCAGACAATGGAACTGTAACAAGAGGTGTTCATATTGAAGGTGCAGCTGGCGTAACTGCTATCTCGAAATTAACGTATTAAAATATTGTGTTTTGTTGGGCCGTATTACCACGAGTAAGCGGCCCTTTTTTATTCCGTCCCAATGTTCAAAAAAATCAATGCCTGGCTCCATTTGTGGCTGGGGCTTGCTTCAGGTATTATTGTAGTAGTTGTTAGTCTTACAGGCTGCATTTTAGTATTTGAGCAGGAAATAAATAACCTGCTGTATCCATATCTGAGCGTAAAACCGGAGGCGGAAAGTAAGTATCTCCCTCCTTCTCAGCTGGCTGAGCGTTTAGCTAAAGCATTGCCTGGAAAAAAAGCAGCGAGTATCTGGTATCATGGGTTAGATAAATCTGCACATGTAACTATTAATTCTGATTCTACGGTTTATATGAATCCTTTTAGTGGTGAAGTGCTGGCTGTAGCTGATCATGATGCTTTCTTTCATTTCATGGATGAGGGACACCGGAATTTTTGGATGGGAAGAAAAGTTGGTAAGGCCGTTGTTGGCTGGGGAACGTTCATTTTTTTTCTGCTGCTCATCAGCGGATTAATTTTATGGTATCCGAAAAAGTGGAGCAAAACGAATTTCAACAGGAGCTTTAAAATAAAGTGGGATGCAAAGTTCAAAAGACTCAACTATGATCTGCACAATGTACTGGGGTTTTATTCACTGTTAATTGCCGTTATACTGGCCTGTACGGGGCTTGTAATGAGTTTTTCCTGGTTCTCAAAGAGTGTTTACTGGTTGAGTGGCGGAAGTATGGCCAAAAGGGTTAAACAGCAGGAAATTAAAATATTGCCACCGCCAGATCCGATTGTTTACAGCTCGGATAAGGTCTGGTATAAAGTGAGAAAAGAGATCGCAGTCCACGATAAGAATGCCATTATAGTTTCTATTCCTGACCATGATGATGAGGCGGTTTATGCCTGTACAGATATGCACAATGGCAGCTGGAGAGATCTTTACTTTGATCCTGTCACGATAGAGGCATTGCCTTACTCAGGAAAAAGACTGTCTGATCTTGCATTTGCAGATTGGCTCCGCAAGTCTAACTATGCATTGCATGTTGGTGCTGTTGGTGGGCTGTTCACTAAAATTATAGCTTTTATAACCAGCCTGATCTGTGCTAGTTTACCAATCACAGGATTTTATGTGTGGTGGGGTAAAAGGAAAAAAACGAAAAAAAATAAAATAACAACCGCATGAAAATAATCCTGACTTTATTCAGTTTCTTCTTGTTTGCTCAATTACATGCGCAGACGCATCAGGTGAGAGGTCATTTAACGGACGAACATCAAAAACCGGTAAGTTATGCTGGGATTTTTTTAATGAGTGCAGCGGATTCTACGAAAGTTAAAGCTGTAGTGAGTGATTCAACTGGTTATTTTAATCTTTCCAATGTGCCAAAGGGCAAATATTTTGTTAAAATCAGCTTTATTGGTTACCAGCATTATATGAGTGAACCTTTGGAGCTAAATGGTACCGCACTGGTTTCTAATCTTGGGCGTATCCGGCTGGTTGCCGAACAGCTGGCTTTAAATACAATAGAAATTAAAGCGAATAAAGCGACAATTGTACAACAGCTTGACCGGATGATCATGAATGTAGAAAATAGTGTCATGGCCGAAGGAGGAACAACTTTAGAGTTGTTGAATAAAGCTCCGGGTGTAACCATGAGCGAAAGCGGAGAGCTTAGTTTAAAAGGCAGGCCAGGCACTATGGTGATGATTAACGGCAAGCCGACTTACCTTTCAGGAAATCAACTGGCAAATTTACTGAGAGGAACTGCTTCGAACACGATCTCCAGAATTGAAATTATGGCAAGCCCGTCTTCTAAATATGATGCTGCGGGTAATGGTGGCATCGTTAATATTATTTTAAAGAAACAAACAAAGGCAGGTTTAAATGGGACTGTCTCTGCGAATGGTGGTGCCGGAAGATCGGCCCGGTTTGGTGGAGGGACAAGCCTGAATTACCGGACAGAAAAGGTGAGCTTTTTTGGGAATTATAATTATTTCTACCAGGATTTAAAAGGGTCTGATGAGGTGAAAAGAGACTTTTACCAGGATGGAATGGGGGCAGGAAAAACTCCGTATAGCAGCTCGGTTCAGCGAATGGATGAAAAAGCGAAACTACGTTCGCATAACTTCCAGGCAGGAATGGATCTGTTTTTGAATGAGAAAAATACTTTGGGTTTCATGGTAAATGGAGGGGTTGGTAAATATCCATCTGTCCAGCCTACCAGGAACCGGTTATACAATAATGAAACAGGCGATGTAATATGGGATGCACATACGAATACTACAGGTAAGGAAAGATGGACTGACATGCTTTATAATATTAATTATAAGCACCTTTTCAATGCTAAAGGACATGAATTAACGGCAGATCTGGATTATGTTTCTCACTTTTCTAAAATGGATCAGCAGTTGGATACGAGGTTCATGGGGACGCAGAATATGTTTCTGCCTGCATTAAAATCCAGAATTGGTGATCTTCCTTCTGATAATGACATTTATGTAGGGAAAATTGATTATGTACTGCCTGCGGGTAAATTGGGAAAACTGGAAGCTGGCTGGAAAGGAAGTGTGGTTCGTATGATGAATAAGCTGAAATACGATACTTTACAAAACGGAGTCTATGTTCCTGATTATTCTACAAGCAATGATTTTATTTATAAGGAACAAATTCAGGCGGGTTATGTCAACTTGAAGAAGGATATTGGAAAATTCAGTATCCAGGCAGGGCTGCGGGGTGAATATACTTATACACAAGGGCATCAGCTTACCACAGACTCTTTAGTTAAAAGAAGTTATTTTAAATTATTTCCAAGTGTATTCCTGACGCAGGAAATAAATGAGAAAAACAGGGTGCAGTTGAGTTATAGCAAGCGGATAGAGCGTCCCAGCTATTGGGATATGAACCCTTTCCGGGTTTATATGGATCCGTTTTCTTATGAGGAAGGAAATCCTTATCTGAGCCCATCTATTGTGAATGCTTTTGAACTGAGCTATGGCTTTCGTTCCCGTTATTATACAACATTGACTTACAATTCCAGCACAGATGTAATCAGCAGCCTGGTGGGGGGAGATAGTAATCTTGCTTTCCAGCGGCCTGAGAACCTGGCAACTTTTAAAAATTATGGAATCAGTTTTACGGCGTCTGTAGATTTTACCAAATGGTGGTCAGGAACGCAGTTTGCTAATCTTTTCAGAAATGATTTTTCTATTGCAGCTCCCCAGGGAGAACAGCGTATTCAAGGGACAAGTTTTACATTTGATTCTCAAAATACTTTTAAACTGGGAAATGGCTGGAAGGCTGAGCTGAGCGGAATGTATAAATCGAAAGTAGTTTCGGGTGTGTTTACGACAAAGAGCTATTATATGGTCTCTGCGGGTGGCCAGAAAGACATCCTTAAGGACAGGGGGACACTTAAATTACTGGTCAATGATATTTTTCAGAGCAGACAAATTAAGCAAGCTGCTACGTATGGAAATATCTCAACTTACAGTCATAGCAGACCCGACAGCCGCGCTGTAGTGCTCTCTTTCAGTTACCGCTTTGGTGGAGATGGAACAGGTGGTAAACAACGAAGTACGGCCAGTGAAGACTTAAAAGGAAGGTTGAAATAAGGAGGATACAGGGGATAAAATATTTAATTAAAAGCCAATCAGCAGATTAATAGCAAATTGTATGGCTGAAAGAAAATATAATACTTATCTTTGCAAGCTTTAGCAATAGACTATATGACAATTAATTCCTATATTTTGGGGAATTATATTTTGTTTTGAGTCTGTGCAAGAGCTAAGAAACAGTTAAAGAACTGACAATTAGTCAAATATAATTATACCCATACCCATAAATTATTTCATTTAATGGAACAAACTGTAGAGCAAAAGCTGAAAGCTTTATACGAATTACAAACCCTTCATACAAAAATTGATAAAATACGTCAGATTCGTGGTGAATTGCCAATGGAAGTGGCTGATTTAGAAGATGAGGTAGCGGGATTGGATACACGTATACAAAAATTCAAAGCTGAATTGGATGAAACCGAAGATGCTATTGTAACACGTAAAAATATGATCAAAGAATCTCAGGCTTTGATTAAAAAATATGATACTCAGTTAAAAGAGGTAAAAAATAATCGTGAGTATGATGCTTTAACAAAAGAAGTAGAGATCCAGTCTCTTGAAATTCAGGTTTGTGAAAAGAAAATCAGAGAATATGGATTTGATATCTCTTCTAAAACTGAAGTTTATGAGAAAGCTTTAGCTGATCAGGAGTCAAGAAAGAAAGACTTAGAGATCAAAAGAGGAGAATTACAAACAATTACATCTGAGACTGAAAAAGACGAGCAGGTTTTAAATAAAAAAGCCGAGAAAGCTGAGTCTGTAATTGAAGAAAGATTATTAATTGCTTACAGAAGATTAAGAGGAAATGCAAACAATGGTCTTGCTGTGGTAACTATTGACCGTGATTCTTGTTCAGGATGTTTCAATCAGATCCCACCTCAACGTCAGCTGGATATTCGTCAGCGTAAAAAAATCATCGTATGTGAGCATTGCGGAAGAATTTTAGTTGATGAAGCCTTAACATTAGAAAACGTACCAGCATAATTAAGTAATTATTGCTAATCCTATAAAAAAACGGTCAGATTGTAATCTGGCCGTTTTTTTTATACAGTTTTTTCTAAATTTAAAACAATAGCGCTGTCTTTGTCGTTTTTATGGATTCACCATATAGAAATATTTTATTTATGCCCGCCAAAAGGAAATTCATCCTCCTGTTTAGATACTGCCTTTTTCCCCTGTTTTTAATCCTTCCCGGCACAGTTCACGCTAATTTTGATTTTAATGCCAATTGTTTAAAAGCTTATCAGTTAATATTTGAGCTTAAAATTAACGCAGCGAAGCAACTGATTGCAGCCGAAAAAAGTGCACACCCTAAAAATTCTATAGTACCCTTATTAGAAAATTATGCGGATTATTTTTACCTGATTACAGTAGAAAGTAAACAGGATTTTGACAGGTTAAAAGACGAAAAATCCCGCAGGCTTAGTCAGATTGAGGATGACGATGATAAATCTCCTTATTACCTGTATGCGCAGGCAGAGGTTAATTTGCAGTGGGCATTATTAAGAAGCCGCTATGGAGAATATTTTACAGCTGCCAGAGAAATCAAGAAAGCAAACAGCCTTTTGCAGGAAAATAGTAAGAAATTTCCGGGCTTTCATTTGAATGGTAAAGGGTTAGGGTTAATCAATGTGTTTTTGGGAAATCTTCCTGATGGTACGCTGAAGAGTATGCTTTCCACTTTCGGCGTCAAAGGTGATGTACAAAAGGGACTATTGATGTTGGATAAGCTTGCCCAAAACCTTCCCCGTTCTGCGTTTGAGCCATTTTACGAAGAAGTAGTCTTTTATTATTCTTATGTTTTATCTGATGTGATCCATTCTCCGGATGCTTATGCTAAAACTATGAAATATACGGCCAGGATTTCTGACAGCAGTTTGCTGAAAGCTTATTTGCAGGCTTATGTTTGCGCACGAAATGGCCATAATGAGGAAGCAATAGCTATTTTGGCGAAGCGGCCTGCTGGTGAAGGTTACCAGGCATTTCCTTATCTCGAACTTTTAATGGGAACCGCAAAATTGAATAAACTGGATTATTCTGCTTCTGTTAATTTTAAAAGATTTTTGCAGCTTAATAAAGGCGTGAATTACATTAAAGACGCTAACCTTCACTTGTCATGGGTTGCTTTATTAAATGGTGATACAGGGGCTTATAGAGGCTATATTGCCAAAGTTAAAAGTGCAGGATACACCTACGCTGAAAAAGATAAGCAAGCGATGAATGAAGCTGGTGCTCCTGCTCCGGACAAAGGGTTATTAAAATCCAGGTTATTATTTGATGGCGGATACTATACTAAAGCGCTGGAGATATTATCAGGGGAGAATGCTTCGGACTATCAGGCTATCAAAGATAAAGTGGAGTTTTATTATCGCATGGGCAGAATTTACGATGCACTGGATAAAGATGATAGTGCTTTACAGCATTATCAGAATGCTGTAAATTACGGGAAAAATTTAAAGTATTATTATGCGGCGACTTCTGCTTTGAATATGGGTAAAATCTATGCAAAGAAAAAAAATGATGCCAGGGCTAAAGCTTACTTTAACCTGGCAATCAATATGAAAAATCATGAATATGAGAATAGTATTGAAACTCAGGCCAAAGATGGCCTGAAGAAACTGAGCAATTAAAACCGGTATACAAAGGCGTTGATATGCATTCCTGCACCAACGGAAGCAAACACTGCATATTCGCCTGTTTTTACCTTATAACCTGCTACTTTTTCCTTCAGTACAAGATCCAGTAAGGTAGGTATAGTAGCAACTGAGCTATTACCTAACCATGAAATTGTCATTGGGACCAGGTTTTCAGGAACCGCATCCTTATCGTATAATTTGAATAATCTTTTCATAATCGCATTATCCATTTTGCCATTTGCCTGGTGGATAAATACGGTTTTAATATCTTCAATACTCAATCCTGCTTTGTCAATAGCCATTTTTACTACATGAGGAACGTTTACAACCGCAAATTCATAGAGCTTGCGTCCATTCATTTTCATGTAGGTATTGCCATCCGTAGCGCCTGGATTACAGCTTTTAGCCATATATAACAGCGAAGCAAAGTTGCCGGCGAATGTCTGTGTTTTATGGGCAATGATACCAATTGGCTCTTCATTTTCAACGCCTTCAAAAACTACTGCTCCTGCCCCGTCCGAAAAGATCATACTATCACGGTCATGCGGATCAATGATTCTGGAAAGTGTTTCTGAACCAATGACTAAAACACGTTTAGCATCTCCGCTTTGAATCAGGTAATTGGCTTGTATTGCGCCCTGAACCCATCCCGGACATCCAAATATGATATCATAAGACACACAGTCTGGATTCACAATCTCTAATTGCTGCTTAACTTTAGCCGCAAGAGAAGGCAAAATATCCATCCGGTTACTTCCATGGTGAATATCTCCAAAATTATGACATACAATAATGTGATCTAAGGTCTCTTTATCGATTTTCGCATCATCCAAAGCTCTTTGTGCGGCAATGGCTGCGATATTGCTGTTGAGCAGATTATCATCGATATAACGGCGCTCTATAATCTCAGTAATTTCAGAGAATTTACTGATAATATCTGCGTTGTCTTTCTCAAGAATGAGCCCGTTTTCGTAAAAAGTAGAGTTTAGGAAGGAATCTCCTGAAACAATTTTCTCCGGAATGTAACTTCCTGTGCCTGCAATTACTGAAGATATATGCATTTTATTACCCATTCTGAACCGTATACTGTTTTAGTATTTAGTATAAAACTAGGATTAATTTATTGAAAACAAAAATTTAAGAGAAATCATCAATTAAAAAAACAAATAATTCTTTCGGGCCATGGGCACCAAGGACAAGTGTTTTCTCAATATCAGCAGTTCTGCTGGGCCCGGTGATCGTACTGATCATAGAGGGCAGCTGTGAGCCATATTTATTTTTGATCAGTTGAAATCCATCTTTAAGATCCATCACCATCTGGCCTGTTCTCGCGATAACAATATGGTGATGCGGAAAAATACTGAGTCTTCTGCCCGCTTCATTTTGATTGCTCAGCAATATAGAGCCATTTCTGGCAATTAAAGCTTCACACATGGTGATTCCAACCTCGGCCATTTCAAAGTCCTTGTCAGTCTTGTAAAAAGGGAATTCGTACGTGGAAAGTAATTTCTGAAGTTCAGTTTCCCAGCAATATATTTTTCTCCATTTGAACTTTTCAGCCAGTTCGAGAATGTTTTCGATGAATTCAACACCGTCCTGGCAATAAATAAAATTGCCGGATACAGCGGTTAACTGCTCGGCAAATAAAATTTCCGGAATCTCTGTGTTGGGCTTGTAAAGCGGGGTTTCTTCTAAGTTCGGATAAGGGTTATCTCTTTTTTCAAGCAGAGCTTTCCTTATCTTTTTTAGCATTAACTCCTTGGAGGAAATATTCTCTTGCATAAAAAAATGGATTTGCTGTCATCAGTATACCTGATGACAGCTCCATAAAGTTAATTATTAAGATTCAGAATTTAAAGGCGATACTAAAGGAGCAGACGGATCTGTTGTTTCTCCAACACCTTCATGAAGTAAGCCTTCAGCAGCAGGTTTTTGATCACCTGTGCCATTCACGAATTCATCATATGTAGTACGGTTGTCAAAAGGGCGTTTACCTAAGATTTCTTCCAGATCTGCCTGGAAAAGAATTTCTTTTTCCAGTAATTTCTCTGCCAGTTTCTCTAAGCCGTCTCTTTTGTCAATTAATAACTGCATTGTTCTGACATATACCTCATTGATCAGTTTACGTACTTCAATGTCAATCAGCTCAGAAGTTTTTTCTGAGTAAGGTTTATTGAAGTTGTATTCATTTTGAGGATCATGGAAGGAAACATTACCGATCGTACTGTTCATTCCATAAATAGTTACCATGGCATAAGACAATTTAGTAATTCTCTCCAGGTCATTCTGTGCACCTGTAGATATTTTACCAAAAACAAGGTCTTCAGCAACACGGCCACCCATAGTCATACACATACCATCTGTAAGCTGTTCTGTAGTGTACAGGAACTGCTCTTTCGGTAAGTATTGTGCATAGCCTAACGCAGCAACACCACGCGGTACGATAGATACTTTTACCAATGGATCTGCATGTTCAAGGTACCATCCTGCAATAGCATGTCCGGCCTCATGATAAGCAACTATACGTTTCTCTTCAGGAGAGATGATTTTGTTTTTCTTCTCTAAACCACCAATAACACGGTCAATTGCATCCTGGAAATCCTGCATATCCACAGATTCCTTATTTCTTCTGGCAGCGATTAAGGCTGCTTCATTACAAACGTTTGCAATTTCAGCCCCTGCGAAACCAGGAGTTTGTGCAGAAAGTTTTTTAGCATCCACAACCACATCAGTTTTGATAGGTTTTAAATGGACTTTAAAGATTTGCTCTCTGCCTACTAAATCTGGTTTATCGATAGAAATCTGTCTGTCAAATCTTCCCGGACGAAGTAAAGCACTGTCTAATACATCAGGACGGTTAGTTGCAGCAAGAATAATAATTCCTGAATCTGTACCGAATCCATCCATTTCTACTAATAACTGGTTCAAAGTGTTTTCACGCTCATCATTACCACCCATCATGCTGTTTTTACCACGGGCACGCCCGATTGCATCAACCTCATCAATAAAGATGATACATGGAGCTTTATCCTTAGCTTGTTTAAACAAGTCACGTACACGTGATGCACCAACTCCAACAAACATTTCTACGAAATCGGAACCTGAAAGCGAAAAGAATGGAACCTGAGCTTCACCAGCAACAGCTTTCGCCAATAAAGTTTTACCAGTACCAGGAGAACCTACAAGTAACGCCCCTTTTGGTATTTTACCACCCAGGTTGGTGTATTTTTTAGGGTTTTTAAGGAAATCTACAATCTCCATAACCTCTTGTTTAGCTTCTTCCAGACCTGCAACATCATTAAATGTTACGTTTACCTGGCTTTCTTTATCAAAAAGAGTTGCTTTGGATTTTCCGATATTGAAAATCTGTCCGCCGCCGCCGCCGGCACCACCACCCATTTTACGCATGATAAAGATCCAGAATCCAATAAATAACAACACAGGAATAATTACTGTGAAGAACCATGAATTGAAAGTACTTTGTCTGGTTTCTTTTTCTGCTAAAATCTGGCTGTCAACCGGAACAGTTTTTTGTGACTCTGACAATTGCTTATCCAGTGCGTCCATTGATCCTGCGGTAAAAGATACTGTAGGGCCTCCGGTTGAACCAAAATTGCTCTTAGTCTGATATTTTTTATACTTCTCCTGGTTAAGACGGTCTGGTTTAATAAATACATCAGCCCTGACCAGGTCTTCATATTTGTAAGCTATAATCTTCTGAACATCTCCCGGAGCAAGCATGTTCGTTTCAAATTCCCTGTACGTGATCGTTTTATTGGTATCATTTGTAAATAAAACGGAAACCAGGACAAGGCCTAAAATGATAGCAGCGTAAACCCAGAATATATTGAAATTTGAACCCTTTTGAGGTTTTTTGGGAATGTTCGGTATTCTCTTAATTAATTTGGGCTTAGTATTTTCTTTCTCTTTCATCGTTGATTCAAAAAAATGTATAAGGTTGTAACTGGTTATGCGCTTTGATAAGAAGTTGTTTGTGCGTCGCCCCATAAATCTTCGATCCCATAAAAATCTCTTTTTTCAGTTTTGAAGATATGAACAACAACATCAAAATAATCTAAGATTATCCATTCTGCGTTTTCTAATCCTTCTTTTCTCCACGGCGTGGCTTCTGTGTTTTTGTAAATTTCGTCTTCTACACTATCTGCGATAGCTTTCACTTGTGTCGACGAGTCTGCGTTGCAAACTATAAAATAATCTGATACGGAGCTATTTAATTCTCTTAAGTCCAGACGGACTATATCGTGGCCCTTTTTTTCCTGCATGCCTTGAACGGCTATTTCTGAAAGGTAGGTAGAAAGGTTTACTAATTTCTTTTTTACCATTAAAATGTTTTATTTTTGATAAATAACAACTATAAAATCAACTATTGCAAAATAACACTTTTTCAACACTATTTGTTGGTCAAAATCTTATCAAATTATTAGCAGTTGATTCTACCAATAATTTTTTGAAAAGGATGGTGTCAAATTCCGAGCCATTACCCGAAGGAACTGTTATTATGGCAGAGAATCAATATGAGGGGCGTGGCCAGGTAGGGAGTAAATGGCATGCTGAGCCAGGTAAAAACCTCACTTTTAGCATTCTTCTGCGACCATCGTTTATACAGCCCAGGGAGCAATTTAACTTGAATATGACTATCAGCATTGCGATTCAGAAAGCGCTGGAAAGTCTTATTGGTACAGGTTTATCAGTTAAATGGCCGAATGATATCTATTTTGGACATCAAAAGATAGGCGGGATGTTAATTGAGAATATCGTAGCTGGAAGCCACATAAAGGCTTGTATCGCAGGAATCGGAATCAATGTTAACCAGGAAGTTTTTGAAACGGAGTTACAGCAGCGTGCAGGTTCAATCTATCAAATTTTACACCGGCATGTTGATTTAGTAACGCTTTTAGCAGAAATTTGCAGTCATATAGAGGCTGGATATTTAAAACTCAAAGCGGGAAACTACGGCAATCTGCGGAATGAATACCTGAATTATCTTTATCAGTACAACGTAAAAGCCAATTACAGACAAAATGGCGAGATAATCGAAGGGAAAATTGTAGATGTAGGTGAAAATGGAATGTTAAGTTTAGAAACCATTGACGGACTAAAGACGTATAACTTCAAAGAGATTGAATTTATTAAACCATAATAGAAAGTATCAGTCTTAGTATATACCAATATAATTTATAAACATGAAAAGAATAACCTTAGTATTTGCCTTATTGTTTTTTACGATTCTTGGAGCTTCTGCTCAGATCGAGAATCCTGTAACCTGGTCTTATGCACAAAAGAAGATCAGTAAAACAGAAGCCATTGTATATCTTAAAGCAACTATTCAGGATGGATGGCACATCTATTCTCAAACAGTAAAGCCAGGAGGGCCTGTTAAAACAACGATTAAGTTTAATCCGTCAAAAGATTTTACTAAAGTGGGTGCTACAGCAGAACCTAAAGCTCTTTCTAAATTTGAGAAGGTTTTTGATATGAATGTTGGCTATTTTGAGAATCAGGTAGTGTTCCAGCAAAAAATTAAATTAAATAAACCAGCAACAGTTGTAACTGGTACCATAGAATTTATGGTTTGTGATGCTACAAAATGTCTTCCTCCCGATGAAGTGAAGTTTTCTGTACAAGTCAAATAGATTTACAAGAAGTATTGAAGAGCGCCAGAATTTCTGGCGCTCTTTTTTTTTGTCTTTTTCTGCCGAATATCGAAGTATAGTAAAATATTGGCAATCCGGTAATTCAAAACTTTTTAAACAAGAAATTATAAGTAATTTCACAGCCTTATAGAAAAAGATAATACCCAATCAGGTTAAAAAACATGAGAATGAAAAAGTTAATTTTAATGCTTGGCTTGGTGCTTACAATGCTTTTAATGCATTCCAGCCAGAGTTTTGCTTTGATACAAAGCCATGATTCTACTGTGGTAAGCGATGATATCCAGTTTACTGAAATTGGATCTGCGGCAGACAGTGCTGCTAATGCTGTCGTTAAGGATAGTGTCAAAAAAGACACGGTTAAAGCTGCTGCTGTAGTTAAACCGGTGCATGAAATACAACAAACAGAACAGGAGAAAACGTTATGGCAAACCTTTATACAGGGGTTGATCGGCGGTTTTATTGCTTTCTTAATGCCCTGCATTTTCCCAATGGTACCGCTTACAGTTAGTTTCTTTACTAAAAAAGCAGGCAGCAGAAAAAAGGGAATCGGGCAGGCGGTAATTTACGGCCTTTCTATTATTATCATTTACGTTGCTTTCGGGTTATTGATCACCCTGCTTTTTGGTTCAGCCAAATTGAATGAACTCAGCAGCAGCGGATGGTTTAATTTTACCTTCTTTATCTTACTGATTGTTTTTGCGATCTCGTTTTTCGGCGCTTTTGAAATTACTTTACCAAGTTCTTTCGTTAATAAAATTGATCAGAAAGCAGATGATACTAAAGGTTTGGGAGGAATATTCTTTATGGCGGCTTCTTTAGCGCTTGTTTCATTCTCCTGCACTGGTCCCATTATTGGAACATTGTTAGTACAGGCGAGTTCTAAGGGCGAAATTCTGGCTCCTGCCATAGGAATGTTTGGATTTGCGCTGGCTCTGGCACTAC
Source organism: Pedobacter cryoconitis (assembly GCF_014200595.1). Lineage (NCBI taxonomy): Bacteria > Pseudomonadati > Bacteroidota > Sphingobacteriia > Sphingobacteriales > Sphingobacteriaceae > Pedobacter > Pedobacter cryoconitis. Next base: position 272,787 of record NZ_JACHCG010000005.1, on the reverse strand, counting down.
CTTTTACTTTATCAGCGATATTTCCTGGTTTCTTAAGCAGCATGCCTAAATCAGGCGGCTGGTTAAACAGTGTAAAAGTTTGCCTTGGTTTCCTTGAGCTTGCGCTGGCCTTAAAATTCTTATCAGCAGCAGACCTGGTTTGGCATTGGGAGTGGTTTGACAGAGAGATATTCCTGGTCTTATGGATTGTAATTTTCTTCCTGATGGGTATTTATATTCTTGGAAAGATTAAATTTTCACATGACAGTGATGTCCCTTATGTTTCTGTTCCAAGATTATTTTTTGCTATCCTCTCTTTCTCCTTTGCCATGTACCTTGTTCCAGGACTTTGGGGAGCACCGGTTAATATTTTAAGTGGAATTGCACCGCCTTTAAATACACAGGATTTTATTTTGGGTGGAAATAGCGGTGGAAGTTCACAGGGAACGTCCGATTTTCCTGCGGTAGTTAAATACAATGATGTATTACATCCTCCGCATGGTTTTAATGCATTCTTCGATCTGGATGAAGGCTTGGCTTATGCAAAAAAAGTAAATAAACCAGTACTGATAGATTTTACCGGGCACGCTTGTGTAAACTGCCGGAAAATGGAAGATAAAGTATGGATAGATCCGCAAGTGGGGCATTTAATTAAAGATGAATACGTTCTTATCCAATTATATGTAGATGAGCGGTCTGTTAAAATGCCACCAGAGAAAGTACATTACTCTAAAATTTTAAGGACCACCACAGATGATCTGGGGCGTTGGAACGGTGATTTCCAGGCAACGACCTATAATTCTAACTCACAGCCTTTTTATGTCCTTGGCGGACATGATCTGGTTCCTTTAGTTGCCCCTCAGGGAGCAATTTTTGACGCGAAAGAATACGCCGCTTATTTGCAAAGCGGACTTGATAAATTTAAAGCATCCAAGAAATAATGAATAAAATTAAAAACATAGCTGTATTAACATCAGGGGGAGACGCACCCGGTATGAATGCTGCCATAAGGGCAGTAGTCAGAGCGGGGATATATTATGATTTAAATGTTTCAGGAGTACTTAGAGGATATGAAGGGCTGATTAATGGAGATTTTATCCCCATGGACCGGAAATCCGTAGCGAATATTATACAGCGTGGTGGTACCATTCTTAAAACAGCCCGGAGTGATGACTTCCGGACTAAAGAAGGAAGACAAAAAGCTTATGACCAGTTAAAACTGCACAATATTGACGCAATGGTTGTGATTGGTGGAGATGGTACTTTTACAGGAGCAGACTTGTTTACCAGAGAATTTGATTTTCCTGTAATTGGTTTGCCGGGTACTATAGACAATGACCTGGCAGGAACAGATTTTACAATTGGTTATGATACTGCAATTAATACGGTAGTGAATGCTATTGATAAGATCAGAGATACCGCAGAATCACATGACAGGCTTTTTATTGTCGAAGTAATGGGCAGGGATTCCGGACTGATCGCTTTGAGAAGTGGGATTGGTGTAGGTGCGGAAGCGATTATGATTCCTGAAGCCAATATGGGCGTGGAAGGATTAATCAAAAGATTAGAGTACGGACGAAAAGATAAAGCATCTAAAATTATAATTGTTGCCGAAGGTGATGAAGTTGGTGGTGCATTTAATGTAGGCGAAGTATTGAAAGAGAACTTCCCTAACTATGATATCCGTGTGTCTGTTCTGGGGCATATCCAGCGGGGCGGTAAGCCAAGCTGTATGGACCGGGTACTGGCCAGCCGTTTTGGTGTAGCAGCTGTAGAAGGCTTGCTGGAAGGCAGATCGGGCGGTATGGTTGGGCAGATTAATAAAGAAATCCTGTTTACTCCTTTTGACCATGCGATCAAACACATCGATGCAGAAGAGGTAAGTCCGGTGTGGTTAAAGCTGGTAGAGATTCTCTCTTTATAAAAATTAATATGCGCTGTTCATGAACAGCGCATATTAATTTTGCGGCATCTTGCTTATCATTAGTATTTTACTTACTTTTGCATCCCCGCTAGCATGCAGCTCCGGGAACTATGTTGAATACATAAACTTATAAAGAAATGGCAACTAAAATCAGATTGCAAAGATTCGGTAAAAAGAGCAAACCTTTTTTCCACGTAGTGGTAGCGGATTCACGCGCACCGAGAGATGGTAAATTTATTGAGCGTTTAGGTTCATACAACCCAAACACCAATCCTGCTACTATCGAAATTAATTTCGAAAAAACATTAGACTGGGTAAACAAAGGTGCTGAGCCTACGGATACTTGCCGTACTATTTTATCTCACAAAGGTATTTTGTACAAAAAACACTTACAAGGTGGTGTTAAAAAAGGCGCTTTAACTGAAGAACAGGCAGAAGCTAAATTTGCTGAGTGGTTAGTAGCTAAAGACAGTAAAATCGAAGGCAAAAAAGACAGCTTGACTAAATCTAAAGATGAAGTTAAGAAAACTGCTCTTGCTGCTGAAGCTAAGAAAAATGCAGACCGTGGTGCTGCTATCGCATTGAAAAATGCACCAGTAGCAGAAGAAGTTGTAGCTGAAGAAGCAGAGGAAACTCCTGCGGCTGAAGAAACAACTGAAGAAGCTCCTGCAACAGAAGAAACAAAAGAAGAAGAAGCATAGTAATTTGTAATTCTTGATTATAGCGAAGAATCCTTCATCTGAAGGTTTTCTTCGCTATTTTTATTTAATGTAATAATTGATTTAGATTTTAATGACGCACGAAGAGGCATTTTATATAGGGTATTTTACCAAAACAAAAGGATTAAAGGGTGAACTTCAATTGTACTTTGAATATGATGAACCAGGGCTGCTTGAGCTTGACGTTATATTCGCTGAGATGAATGGCAAGATGGTTCCTTTTTTCGTTTCGGCGTTTAAAATGCAGCCTAACAGCACTGGAAATATCTATCTGGATGATATCGATCACATTGACAAAGCACAGCCTTTGTTAAAGAAAAAGGTCTATCTGCCAATCAGCAAGATGCCTAACAGAGATGATGATGATTTTCATTATACTGATCTTGTCGGGTTTATTGTTACCGATGAAACTCATGGAGAACTGGGCGAAATTCTTGAAGTCAATGAATATCCTCAGCAGTTTGTGGCTACAGTTTCTTATCAGGAAAAGGAAATCATGTTCCCGTTAAATGACGATATGATTGTTGAGATTGACGAAGATGCCAGTACTTTGCTGGTTGATCTTCCGGATGGCCTGCTTGATATTTACCTGTCTAATTAATTTGATCCTATGCGTTTTGATATCATAACAGTTTTACCTGACTTATTGCAAAGCCCTTTCGCGCACTCTATTTTGCAGCGGGCGCAAACTAAAGGCATTGCTGAAATAGTAGTACACAGCCTGAGAGATTACTCGACAAATAAACAACGTAGTGTTGATGACTATCCTTATGGCGGTGGTAGTGGCATGGTGATGTCAATTGAGCCTTTTGCACGCTGTATAGATGCGTTAAAAGAGCAAAGGACATACGATGAGATTATTTTCATGACGCCGGACGGAGTAACGCTGGACCAGTCTATGGCCAATGAATTATCAGGCATGGAAAATGTAATCATTCTGTGTGGTCATTATAAGGGAATTGACCAGCGGATCCGGGATATTTATGTCACACGTGAAATTTCTATTGGTGATTACGTTTTATCAGGCGGAGAACTGCCTGCGGCTGTTCTTGTAGATGCTATTGTCAGATTGATCCCGGGCGTATTGAACGATGAAACGTCAGCTTTGAGTGATAGTTTTCAGGGTGGGCTGCTTGACGCTCCCCTATATACCCGTCCCGCTGATTATAAAGGGCACCAGGTACCTGAAATCCTTTTGAGCGGACATGAGTTGAAGATTAATAACTGGAGGCACGAGCAGGCTCTGGCGCGTACGCTGAAGCGTCGTCCTGATTTGCTTGAAGATTAGCCGGTTTCTGTAAAAATTATTCTCTGCAAAATCTTTTTATTCTTTAATAAATAATTTATTTCCATTATTCTTTATTTGCAGATGAAATTATTTATATATTTACGAAATAGTATTCGTGGCCTGTTTGGCAGGTCTTTGTAAATCGTGTAAATAAATTCAATAAGAATGAATGAAAGTATAGATAAGTATAAGATCAATTATTTCTTAGACAAGCTTACTGTTAAGGAATATAAGTTTGCAATGAAAATGATTCCTAAATTGTTGAATATTTCGATGAACACCTTTCATAATTACCGCAGGATAAAAATTGGCGAGACCCAGGACATCCCCTATGAAAAAGTTAAACTCATGGAAATTTTATTTGACGCAGAAAGCGGAGCGCTTGAAAACGCGAAAATGAATGGAAAAAGCCTTGTGCAATTGCTTAAAGGCCAATGACAAGGCTAATTTAATACCAGTAGAGAAATAAAAAAAAGAAGAATTATTGTGGATTTCGTAAAGAATGTTGAAAAAAAACAAGAATCACTTTTTTTTATTAAATAAAATTCCTAATATTGCAGTCCGATTTTAAACAACAAAAAGTCGGCTTAATAGCTTAAAATCATGGATTTAGTAAAATTTGTTGAAGAGCAGGTAATCGCAAAGAACGAGTTTCCTGCATTCAAATCAGGAGATACAGTGAGTGTTCACTATAAAATTCGCGAAGGTAATAAAGAACGTGTTCAAATTTACCAAGGTGTAGTCTTACAACGTAACAGCGTAGGTGCTAATGAGACGTTTACTGTTCGTAAAATGTCTAATGGAGTTGGAGTAGAGCGTATCTTCCCAATCAACTCGCCAAACATCGCTAAAATTGAAGTTAACAGTCACGGTAAGGTGCGTAGAGCTAAGTTGTTCTATCTTCGTGAATTGACTGGTAAAGCAGCTCGTATCAAGTCTAAGAGAGTTTAATTTCTCTACAAAATATATAGGCCTTCCCGACTTTGTCGGGGAGGTTTTTTTGTTTGTGCCTGCCTCAGTATTCAGTATATGATTATACTCCGGATCAATTCATCAACTTGTGGAGGATGCTCTTATGTCTCTGGAAGTTGCGCTGAAAGCTTTCAATTTGCAGGGGAATGACTCAGCCGAAACGAGGCCGGGCTGTTAGTAAATAAATTCAAAATAGCTTAATAATAAAGCTATATCTGCCGGGTAGTGCCTGAGTACTGCCCGGGTACTCGTTAGGGTAACAGCAAGGTAAGAGCAAGTTGAGTCCATGGCAAGTCCAAGTCAAAACAACTAGTTGAAACAACATGGACTTGCCATGCTTAAAGCCCGTTTACAACCTGGTGTCACCCCGACCACTACTCAGGTACAACCAAACGAACTTTCGTAAAAGTAGCAAGCCTGGAAAAATCAGGATCTTTCCTCCCCTAAGAATTCCGTTGAAGTTTATGACTTGATCCATGATTATACTCATTCTTTGAAGGCTGCAAATAAAGCGATTTAAAGCTGCCAATGGGATTGCTTTATCACAAACTGCATGATGTCTGTTAGAGTTCACTAAAGTGGCTGAAAAGCTTTTTAAGCTATAAAAAAACCGGATACAAATAAAGAGGGTCAATAATTGAGTTATACACACATCAATTATTGACCCTCTTTATTTGTTATAGCTCCTGGGAACTAAGCGAGTTCGCCAAGCACGGTAATACCGCCTTTAACTACCTGGTTCAGTTCCAGGTTAACTTTTGTACCAACAGGAAGAAATATATCTACGCGGGATCCGAACTTAATAAAGCCAAATTCTTTGCTTTGTTCTACTACGTCACCTTCTTTAACATACCATACAATCCTTCTGGCAAGTGCTCCTGCAATTTGTCTGAATAGTACCGGTGTTCCGTTTGCGTGTTCTACGACAACTGTGGTACGCTCATTTTCCGTAGAAGATTTCGGATTCCATGCAGCAAGATATTTTCCAGGATGATATTTGAAGAATTTAACAACTCCAGCAATTGGATTTCTGTTTATATGTACATTAACAGGAGACATAAATATAGAAACCTGTAGTCTTTTGTCTTTGAAATATTCATTTTCCTGAGTTTCTTCAATTACAACGACTTTTCCGTCAGCCGGACAGATGATCAGGTTTCCGCCAGTTACGAATGGTCTGGATGGGTTTCTGAAAAACTGAAGCACCGTAATGAATAACGCGAATGAAGCAATATACACTGCCCACCTTAACCAGGTGACATCAGCAAATCTGTAGTCAATAATGGCATTAAGGACGAAGATAAAAAGGAGAGAGAGTGCGATGGTTGTATAACCTTCTTTATGTATTGTCATTTAAATATAAAATATGTTTGATGCAAAATTGTGAAAAATTTACGGGAATCAGGCTAAAGAATCACGATCAGGAAATTGTACGGTAAATATGTTTAAGGTTCCGGCCCAGTTCATCATAGTCCAGGCCATAGCCAACTACAAATTCATTCGGGATTTCAAAGCCTACATATTCAAGTTCTTTAATCGGTGAAAGGATGGCTTCTGGCTTGAAAAGCATACTGCAAACACGCACAGAGGCAGGGTGCTGTAAATAAACCTTTTCTAATATATATTTTAATGTAAGGCCTGTATCCACAATGTCTTCAACTAAAACCAGGTGCCGGCCTTCCAGATTGTCCGGCAAACCAAATATCTCCTTTAATTCTCCGCTGCTGGTTAGTCCGCCTTTATAGCTGGAAACCTTCATAAAAGCAACTTCACAAGGAATTTCTGTTTCCTTAAGCAAATCAGCCATAAATAAGAAGCTGCCATTTAATACCCCGATAAATAGAGGGCGTTTATCTTTATATTCAGCATTGATTTGTGCTGCAATTTCTTTTGTACGCGCATTAATGCGGTCGTTCGTGATCGATATCCCGAACTTTCTGTCTCCAACTTCTATCGTATTCATCATTTCTTTATGGCGAAGTTAATTGGCTTCTTTTTCCAGACGTCGTTTTTCCCGCCTTTCTCTTCGCAATTCTTTTCTTGTTTTTTTTACGGTATCCTGTACTGTTAATTGTTTGCTTGTTGTATCCTTCTCTTTTTTAGACCTGCCAAATAACCTGTCAAAAAGATTTTTTGATTCATCCTGCATTTTAACAGGCGCATCAGTATCTGTATCAAAGGCAGCAGTGTCAACTTTTGCCGAATCCGGCAGCAGGTAACGGCGTAAACCTTCTCTTAATCTTACGTTATAAAAACCATAACCACTGGTATCGGCAGGTGTCAAGCCACGCTTGGCCATGATCCTGCCCATATACCTGAAATAAGGCAGCATATAGTCTTTTAACCCACCATCACCCCGAAACTTGAACATTGCTATTTTTGGGCGCGGAACAATATTAGCCAGGAATATACCCTCTCCAATACTCAATTGCGATGGGCTTTTTCCAAAATACTGGCGTGATGCTTCTCCTATTCCATAAATATTTTTACCCATTTCAATAATATTGAAATAGACCTCAAGCATTCTCTGTTTACTAACCAGGCGGTTATTCTCGATTAACCAGACAATTAGAATTTCTTCCGCTTTACGTGCAAGTGTTTTTTGTCTGCTTAAGAATACATTTTTCACAAGCTGCATTGAAATCGTACTTCCTCCCCTGACAAACTTCTTCTCCTTGAAATTAATCACGAAAGATTTACGGATAGATTCTTCAACAAAACCTTTGTGTGTATAAAATGAAGGGTCTTCAGAGGTCAATAGTGCATTTTTGAAATTACTGGAGATCTCAGAAAGTGGGGTGTAATTAGGATTAGAAGGCCCGATTGTGATATCACGCATCGGTTTTCCGTACTCATAAGGGGTATATACAAAGGTCTCATTAATCTTTTGCAGGTTTAATTTACCCCATTTGACGATTTTAAAATTGTAAGGTGTTAGTGTAGAATTAAACTTTAAACTATCCGGTGTACTGCTGTCCAGGTAAAAATTAAGATCATATTTAATCTTTCCCTTCACCTGTAATCCGTCCAGTGATTCAAATAAACCTTCTGGAAAAGCATTTAAAACCGCTTGGGCATCCTGTTCATCCGCATGAAGTTTCACTTCATAAATTTTGTTCGGAGAAAGCGTATATTTCAAATAAGGGTGAATCGCGGCATCTTTAAGGAATACCGTTGAAGTGCTGTCCAGAGCCACGAAATTTGGCCCGATCAGCATATCTGCATCAATCTTGGCATTCTTGACTATAATATCGTTAGAAGCGATCTTAGTATGGTTAATCAATAGGTTTTTAACCGACCAGGACCCGGAAATCTTGAAATTATCACCACTATATTCAGCGCTTCTCATTTCGGTTCTGACCGTATCGAAACTAAGTTTTGCATGCAGTTTATTTTCCAGGTAAGGTAATTCGACTTTTTTACCATCCGCAAAGAACAGCACATCCATTTGTTTTTTACCCGGTTTCAGTTTACCATCAATATGCCAGGTTGCCTCATCATTATTGACCAGAATGGTTGATTTCAAATCTCCCCCGTCAATTGTAGCTGTTGTAGTCAGGAAATTCAGTTTTGCAGTATCATTATCATTCAAGGTGAACACCAGGTTCTTCATCTCCATGTCATCCGGGATTTTATTCAGTACCTGGTTGAGGATATCATGCGCAATTTCACTCAGATCTATTTTTGCTTTATTATCTTTTTTATCTTTCTTTTTCCTTTTGAGGATAAAATCAAGGTTAGTCAGACTATCTTTCAATACGATGCTGACTTTACCGGTATTTAAGGCGACCTCAGCAAGTTTAACGTCTCCGAACAGTAAGGGAAATAACTTTACACCAATGGTAAGATCAGCAACTGTAGATAAAGTATCCCGGTCTTTGGGAACTACAGAGATGTTTTTCATGTGTACAGTGCTCAGCCCTTTAAAGCCGGCATTCTCAATTTTTATGGCTAATCCATAATCAGTATCGGCCTTCTGGATAGCTTTGGCTATCATTTTTTTGAGTAGAGCTTCTCTCTTGCTGTAAGCAATAGAACCAAGGATGGCAATTAATACAAGAAATACCCCTAGAACCCATGCACCTGCTTTGATGTATTTTTTAGGGATGTTTATTTTTGGAAGACGCATGCTGTAAAATAGATGTTTAATTGCTTAACGTTAAATGCAAATGTTTATTTCGTGTTAAAATTACACTTAAAAAGCCTAAAATCAATTAATTGTAACGTCCTTTTGTTAATTTTGGGCAATGAATATTAGCAACGAACAAGTTTTAGCTGCTTTAAGAAATGTCGAAGACCCTGATCTTAAAAAAGATCTGGTCACATTGAACATGATTAAAGAGCTGAGCATCGAAGATAAAAAAATTAGTTTCACCTTAGAACTGACCACTCCAGCCTGTCCAATGAAGGATATGCTTAAAAATGCCTGCCTTAATGCCATCAAGCATTTTGTAGACAAAGAGGCAGAAATAAATATAAAAATTACTTCAAGAGTAACTAAGCCAAATGATACTACCCAGCTGAAAGATATTAAAAATATCATTCTGGTCTCATCAGGTAAAGGCGGAGTAGGAAAATCTACCGTGGCGAGTAACCTTGCTGTTACCCTTGCAGCAGACGGCGCTAAAGTTGGTTTAATTGATGCAGATATTTATGGGCCTTCGGTGCCAACAATGTTTGGTCTTTTAGGGGCTAAGCCAAGTGCAAGAGAAACAGCAGAAGGAAAAACATTGATTCTGCCAATTGAAAAATACGGTATCAAGTTATTGTCATTAGGATTTTTTGCCGATCCTGACCAGCCTGTACCCTGGCGTGGCCCGATGGCGTCCAATGCAATTAAACAATTGTTCAATGATGCAGATTGGGGCGAACTGGATTACCTGATTGTGGATCTTCCTCCTGGAACCGGGGATATTCATATCACCATTACCCAAAGTTTCCCGATTGCAGGTGCAGTAATAGTGACTACTCCACAGCAAGTAGCTTTAGCGGATACCAGAAAAGGGCTTGCCATGTTCAGAATGCCAGGTATTAATATCCCGGTATTAGGAGTAATTGAGAATATGGCTTATTTTACCCCGGCAGAATTGCCTGAAAACAAGTATTATATTTTCGGGAAAGACGGCGGAAAGGCTCTGGCAGCTTCTTTTGACGTACCTTTCTTAGGTGAAATACCTCTTGTTCAGGGAATTACAGAAGGTGGAGATAGTGGTACGCCTATTGCAATGGATAAAGAGAGTCAGACTTCAATTGCATTTGCAGAAATGGCAGGAAAGATTGCGCAGCAGATTGCAATTAATAATGCGTTGCGGTCAGATTGCTAAAAAATTAGTAAATTTATATTTTAAAATATATCATGGATTTAAAAGAACAAGTAGAACAAGCATTAGAAACCATCCGTCCTTATCTTAAGGCTGATGGTGGTGATGTTGCGATAGAAGAAATTACGCCGGACAATGTCGTTAAATTGAAGTTATTGGGGAACTGCGGATCTTGCAAAATGAGTTTTATGACCATGAAAGCAGGAATCGAGCAGGCTATTATGAAAGCAGTACCACAAATTACTGCGGTTGAAGCTATTAACCTGACTGAATCAGTTTAGCCATTTAACAAATTTTAACTAGTCACTGTAAGAATTACAGTTATTTTTGTACGATGAAATACATCTTTACGGTCGTTTTGATTTTTTTTACTGCGGGGCTGTTTGCACAACAAACGCCTTCAGGGAAGAAATTGATCCAATTTTCTGGTATTATAACAGACAGGGACAGTAGTTTTGTTGTCCCTTACGTGACTATAACGAATAAAACTAACCAGGATCAGCGTTATGCTGCCAATTATAAAGGTTATTTTTCTTTTGTAGCCCATCCGGGGGATACTTTGATTTACAACGCTATAGGATACACTGACAAAGTCGTTCTTATTCCGGCTGATATTAAAGACTCAAAGTATACTGCGATGGTAAAAATGAAATCAGAAATCGTTTACCTTCCTGCTGTACGCGTTTATCCATGGGCTACCATAGAAGAGTTTACGAAAGATTTTCTGGCGATGAAAGTCGCTGATGATGATATGGAAATTGCGCGGAAAAATATGTCTTCACGCTCTATTAATGGAAAAATTCAATATCTCCCCAGGGATGCTGGAGAGATATCTTCAACTAATTTCCGTATAGATCAGGAAAGAGAACTGAATAAAAATCTGGTACAATCTAACCCATTATTAAATCCATTTGCCTGGGGCAAGCTCATGCAGCAGATTTTTAGCGGGGATAAAAGCAGACAAAACAATAATAACTAGCGTTTCTTATTGCGTTGTTTTGGGAACTTCATTCTGTAATCTGCGTGAATATCACCTCTTGAAATTGAATCCAGTTTAGACTTCAGCATGGTCTTACGCAACAGACTTAGGGTATCAGTGAACAACTTACCTTCTATATGGTCATATTCATGCTGTACAACACGTGCAGGCATACCTGAAAGTGCTTCTTCATGCAATTCCCAGTTTTCGTCATAGTACTGGACTTTGATATTTGGTTTGCGTAATACATCCTCTCTGATTTCAGGGAGACTCAGACATCCTTCCGTAAAAGCCCATGGCTCACCGGTTTCTTCCAAAATCACAGCATTGATAAATACTCTTTTGAAACCTTGCTTTCCATCTTCGTCTTCACCAGTATCCACAATGAACAGTCTGATTGGCAGACCGATCTGTGGCGCAGCCAAACCAACACCACTTGCTGCATACATGGTGTCAAACATATTACTGATTAGTTTTTGTAAATCCGGATAGTTTTCATCTATGCTTTCACATACCTTCCTTAAAACCGGATCTCCATAAGCTACAATTGGTAATTTCATCTATATAATTTTTTTTGACCTGTTTAAATACACACAATATGTATTTATCTTGTCACTGCTTATTAACAGTAACAAAGTATATTACAAAAGTACAAATATTAGCGCCTGTTTCAAACTGGCTCTTAAGCTAAAGGGTAAAAGGTTAAGACACTGAGGTTTTTTTCATCCAGGATTTCATCAGCAATCTGTGCCATATCCTGTGTATTTACGGCTTGTATTTTTTGAAAAACAGTTTCCAGACTATCTATTTTATTGTAATCAATCAGGCTTTTTGCCATAGAAACAATTAATCCTATTCTATTTTCTTCTCCAAGGGCAATTTGTCCGATGAATTTATTCTTGGCTTTTTGTAATTGCACCTCTGTTAAAGGATTTTCTCTGATCTTTTTAAACTCTTTGTAAATAAGTGACTGTGCCCTGTTTACTTTTTCTTTATCCGTACCAAAATACAAGGTAAAAATGCCCGTATCACTCAAAGGACTGTACCCCGATTCTATGCTGTAAGCAATCCCATGTTTTTCTCTGATCTGTAAATTCAGGATAGAACTCATTCCAGTGCCACATAACAGGTTATTCAACAACAGCAAGCCCGTTTTAAAAGGGTGGTGTAAAGAATAAGCTGTAGAGCCAATCATGGTATGTGCCTGCATAATCGGTTTTTGATCTATACGGGTAATTACCGGTGATTTAGAAGGAGCTTTTCTATTGTCCTGATGTAGATTTTGAGGGATTCCCTCATAATACTTCGTGAATATTTTAACCGCTTTAGGCAAAGAATAATCTCCCAGAACAGCAACGACAATTTTATCGGTATGGTAATTAGCAGCGATAAAATCTTTAATATCCTGCTGAGAAAGCCGATCTACACTTTCAGTCGTTCCCAGAATATTTCTGCCTAAGGCATGATCAGCGAATACCATATCCTCAAAATCATCATAGATAGCTTCTTCAGGCTGATCAAGGTAGGATGCGATCTCATCTAAGATTACTCCTTTTTCCTTTTCCATTTCCTCTTCAGGAAAAGTAGAATGGAATACGATATCATTAAAAAGTTCCAGCGTTCTATCCAGATAAGGATGTAAAAAAGAAGCGTGGATACAGGTATATTCTTTGGTTGTATAGGCATTTAAATCTGCCCCAACACTCTCCAGTCTGTTCAGGATCTGGTTTGTATTCCTTTTTTCTGTGCGTTTAAAGATTAAATGCTCAATAAAATGGGCAAGTCCAGCCTGGCTTTCAGTTTCATCGCGCGAACCGCTATTTACAATAATACAAGCGTGAGAGATCGCTGATGCAGAGGGTACGTGAAGAAGACGAATGCCATTAGGCAGTGTGTGTACATTATATTCCATTCTATGCAAAGATACAGAAGAACATTGCTAACCAATTGTAATATTCTTTCTTAAAAATTTGAAGAAGAGCCTCCACCACCGAAATCTCCACCACCAAAGCGGCTCTCTGTTCCCGAAGGCGTATCCAGCTGAGTGCTTGCAATAATCAGTGATTCCACGTTAACCCCGCCAGGGATGGTATCTTCACTTAACTCTTCGGAAGTAAAGCCCTTTTTAGGTGTTTTAAGATACCTGATTGCCCAATAAGAGCCTCCAATGGTAACCAGTCCAATTAAAACAAGTGTGCCCTCTATAGGCAGTACATGGTAATAATTTTTAAAAGTAACCGCGGCTATGGCGATCAGAATCAATCCTGTACGCAGTAAAATCACATTCTTTTTATAAAGGCCCAGGCCTGTATAGATAAAAGGGACAAGAATAGTCCATGGCCAGAAAAAGACCGGATAAGGAACTTTGTATGGTCCAAAAGTGGTATAAGCATAAAGTTGATTGCCTAATTCCTGAACTACATAATAATTGCCAGCCAGGTATAAAGTAAGTAAGCTGCCTGTTTGCACGAAGCGGAGACAATGCCGATAATAAATAAATTTTGGACTACTGCTTTTAGACCAGGAAAAATAATAAACCAGAGCAGAAAGCAGCATGACTAAAAACGGAAGTATCGCCTTACCAAAAGAAAGGTGCACAATCGCTAACAGTACCGCAAGTACTAAGGCTGTTAAAAAGCAAAATAAGGCCATCAGGCTGTCTGCAAATCTTACTGTCAGGAATAAGCTCAGAAAAAGTGTAAAAGCAGCCATAGAGACTGCTGTGTTCATGGTGGTGTTGAAATCCCAGGCCATAGTGAATGTCAGCCAGGTAAAGGCCACACAAAACAGGCCGCCCGAAATCCAGATCAGGGCGTCATCAGCACCAGATCTGAAATGATGTTTGTTTTTCACAACCACTTCCAGTGCGATATAACTGATCAGGCCTAAAAAAAGTACCCATGCACCACCATGGGAGGTTACCACCGAATCCCAGCAGATATAGGTCAGTAAACAGCCCCCGAACAAAGCAATCACACAGGTTAGCAGAAATAATCCTGATCTGACAAAGATATTGGGAGAATAAAATCCAACCGGATAAGCTTTTTCTATATTTTTAAATTCCTCTTTAGTCAGGTCACCCGCAGCCAGAGAGGAATTAACCTGATCTTGTATATTCAGGTTGGTCAGCCATGTTTTATTGTAGATGATCATATTTCTTTAATTTTTTTGTTCAGCCGGATCAGTACAATGATTAAACCGATTGCCGATCCGATAAAATAGAGTAACCCTGTCACAAAAGCAGCTTCTGAATCTATATTGAACAGCATTCTGACTACAAGGGTGCTGATTGCTACATAAGCATATAAGATAACCAGCACCAGAAAATAGAACGATTTATTTTTTAAGGCATCCCGGTACAGGATAAAAGCCAGTATAAGTACCGCAATTAACCACAGAAAGCTTAAAGGATGCTCGTAAAAACTGAAATAACCGGTAAAAAGTGCAATAAAAGAGATATTTACTCCAAAATTCTGATAAGTGAATTTAAAATGCCTTTTGAAGTTGTACCGTTCAGAAAGGTAAGCCGCAGTTAATAACAACAGCCCTAAAAAGAGATAAGGGATAATTAAAGGATTACTGCTGTACAGCCCATTTGAAAGCATGGCAAATGGCGTAATGGTTGCGCCCAGCCAGATAGCCAGGTTAGTAATGCCCATACTCAGCACGCCGATATGGTCAAATTCATAAGCCACATAGAATAGCACGAGCATCGGAATAAATGTTGCAAGGCCATAATTATCACCAAAAACACGGTATTGAAATTGAAGATAGCCCAGAAAACTCAGCAGGCTCAGACAACCCAATAATAAGATATAATCATAAAATGAACCGGGAGATCTGACTTTTTCCCTGCTAAAAGGTTTTCTGTTTTTAACGCAGTAAAAGAAACTGCCTGTGCAGATTGCTGCTATAAATAACAAGATGAACTGATGACCGATCGTATCAATGTTTTTATAGATCAGAATTCCCAGACCTGTGCTTAAAAGTGTAACCCCGAGGTATAAAAGAGTTTTCAGCTCCCAGTGTAAGGAGAATAAAGGGCTTTTATCTTTTTCAACCACCTTTTCCAGTGTTTGTTCACTGATAAGTCCTTCAGTATATAGTTTTTTATAGAGGTCAATGTTCATATATCTGGTTGAAGCTATAATTTACAGAGTAAGCTTACGAAAATTAAATCAGACTGTCAATTTGACAACTAAAATGAAATTGGAACATCCCTTGATAAAGCCGTTATGTACTTAAAAATGAGTTAACATATGAGCATAGAAGAAAAAGGGAGTATTTCCATACATACCGAAAACATTTTTCCTATTATTAAGAAATTCCTGTACTCAGACAATGAGATATTCCTGCGTGAGCTGGTTTCAAATGCGGTTGATGCGGTACAAAAAATCAAACGTCTGGCTGCATTAGGACAATACAACGGTGAGTTGGGCAATCCTTTAGTAGAAGTTGCGCTTGATGTGGAAAAAAAGACAATCACAATCAGTGATAATGGCTTGGGGATGACCGCTGAAGAGATTAAGAAATATATCAATCAGGTTGCTTTCTCTGGTGCTAGTGAATTCGTAGAGAAATTTAAAGACGCTAAAGATGCCAATGAGATCATTGGTAAATTCGGATTAGGTTTCTACTCTGCATTTATGGTATCTGATTTAGTTGAAATTCAGACTTTATCTTACCAGGAAGGCGCAGAACCAGCACGTTGGGTTTGTGACGGAAGTACCTCTTATGAGATTACTGAAGGTTCACGTACTACCCGCGGAACAGAAATTATCCTTCATATCAATGAAGAATCAGCTGAATTCCTTAGTCAGCATAAATTAGAAGAGATCTTAGATAAATACGGTAAATTCTTACCAGTGCCAATTAAATTCGGTACAAAAACTCAGGAGATTCCTGACGGTGAAGATGAAGAAGGAAAGCCTAAAACAGTAAGTGTTGAAACTGATAACATCATCAACACTACTGATCCGATCTGGACTAAAGCACCTGCTGATTTGTCAGATCAGGATTATCTGGATTTCTATAAACAATTATATCCTTTCGGAGAAGATCCTTTATTCTGGATTCACCTGAATGTAGACTATCCTTTCAACTTAACAGGTGTTTTATACTTCCCTAAAGTGAAGAACGATTTTGATATGCAACGCAACAAAATCAAGTTATTCAGCCGCCAGGTATTTATTACTGATGAAGTAAAAGATATCGTACCTGAATTCTTAATGTTATTGCATGGTGTAATCGATTCTCCTGATATCCCGTTGAACGTTTCCAGAAGTTTCCTTCAGGCAGACAGCAATGTGAAAAAAATCAATAGCTATATCACTAAGAAAGTAGCTGATAAATTAGGTGAGCTTTTCAATAAAGACCGTAAGGCTTATGAAGAGAAATGGGGTGATATCGGCCTTTTCGTAAAATACGGAATGGTTAGCGAAGAGAAATTCTATGATAAAGCAAAAGATTTCGCTTTAGTAACCAATACTAAAAATGAGAACTTTACGCTTGAGGAATACCATGCAAAAGTAAAAGATATCCAGACTGATAAAAATGGTCAGGTAGTTTATATTTATACAAACGATCCTGCTAAACAAGATGGTTTTATCCAGTCGGCAAACAAAAAAGATTACGATGTCCTGTTGATGAACTCAGCAATCGATAATCACTTTGTGACCTCTTTAGAGCAGAAATTAGAGAAAACGTTATTAAAACGTGTGGATTCTAGTGTTGCAAGCAAACTGATTGAAAAAGATGAGGTTGTAGAATCAGTATTGACTGACGAGCAATCTGCAAAAGTGAAAGACGTTTTTGAGAAAGCAATTGTTAAACCAGGCTTCCAGGTGGAAATTGTTGGCTTACACCCAGAAGAATTCCCTGTAACAGTAACTATGGATGAGTTCATGAGAAGAATGAAAGACATGGCTCAAATGGGCGGTGGAATGAGCTTCTATGGTAGCATGCCTGATAGCTATAAAGTTGCGATCAATGGTAACCATAAGCTGGTGAATAAGATTTTACAAACTGAAAATAGCGAAGAGCAAAGTGCATTAGCTAAACAGGCTGTAGATTTAGCTTTACTTTCTCAAGGAATGCTTACTGGTGCTGAATTAACAGCGTTCGTTAACAGAAGCGTTGAATTGATCTAACCAGCAAGGGAGTTTATACTCCTTTCTGAAAAATAACCCTGTTTCCTGTATTTCCATTTAAAGGATTTATACAGAAAACAGGGTTTTTTATTATTTACTGATATTCTCCAGACTTAACAGGAATGCATAGTTCAGGGCAATATCTTTAAGATAATCGAACCTTCCGGATGCGCCGCCATGTCCAAAATCCATGTCCGTTTTCAGCAGCAGTACATTTTTGTCTGTTTTAGTTGCCCTTAACTTCGCGACCCATTTAGCAGGCTCGAAATATTGAACCTGGCTGTCATGCAGACCAGTTGTGACCAGCATGTTTGGATACTGTTTGGCTTCGATGTTCTCATATGGAGAGTAACTCTTCATATAATGGTAAGCATCGGCGTTTTTAGGATTTCCCCACTCGTCAAATTCATTTGTGGTTAACGGAATACTCTCATCAAGCATGGTATTTACCACGTCTACGAATGGGACCTGGGCAATTACCCCATGCCATAGCTCAGGTGCAAGATTTATTATAGCACCCATGAGCAGGCCGCCGGCACTACCACCCTGTGCATAAAGGTGCGCTGAGCTTGTATATTTTTTTTCAATCAGGAAGTTCCCGCAATCAATGAAATCGGTAAAAGTATTCATCTTTTTCATCAGCTTTCCGTCTTCATACCACTGTCTGCCCATTTCCTGTCCACCGCGAATATGTGCAATGGCAAAAACGAAGCCTCTGTTCAGCAGGCTCAGGTTGCCGGAAGAAAACGAAGCGTCCATGCTATGGCCATATGAACCATAAGCATAGAGCAGCAAAGGCGCGTTACCATCCTTTTTAAGCCCGTTTTTATACACTAATGAGATTGGAACCTGTGTGCCGTCTTTGGCGGTCGCATAAAGACGCTCTGTTGTATATTCGTCCTTATTATAACCACCTACAATCTCTTGTTGCTTCATCAGTTGCTTTTCTTTAGTATCCATGTGATAGTCATAAACAGACACCGGTGTAGTCATGGAAGTATAGATATAGCGGAGCTTTTCACTATTGTATTCTGGATTATTGCCAACAGAAGCATTATAAGTGGGCTCACCGAAATCTATATAATGTTCAGTGCCGTTTAATTTACGGATGCGTAACTGGGCCAGACCATTTTTACGCTCTGAAACCACAATAAAATCTTTAAAGCCCTCCACATCTTCCAAAAGAACATCTTTGCGGTGTGGAATTACCTCTTTCCAGTTTTCCTTTCCCGTTTGATCAAGAGGACATTCCATTAAACGGAAGTTTTTAGCGTTCCAGTTGGTTACAATCAGAAACTTATCGGCTAAAGCAGTTACATTGTAAAGTACATCTTTAATTCTGGGTTGAAATACTTTGAATTCAGCATCAGGCTGATCTGAAGGGATCAGTCTCTCTTCGGCAGATAAAGTAGCAGAAGAATAGATGAAGATATATTTTCCGGATTTTGATTTACCTACACCAATATAGTTGGATTTATCTTTTTCCTGGTAAACAACCACATCTTTAGTGGCTGCTGTTCCTAGTTTATGTCTTTTGATTTTCTCACTAAGGAGGGTTTTTGCATTTTTTGAAGTGTAAAACAAGGTTTTATTATCTGCTGCCCAAACGGCATCACCCTCTGTATTAGGAATGCTATCTTTTAATAGCTCACCGGTTTCCAGGTTCTTGATCAGAATAGTATACTGACGTCTGGAAACCTGATCAACTCCATAAGCAAGTAATTTATTATCAGGACTTATACTGTATCCGGTAGCTGAATAGTAGGGAAGTCCTTTAGCCAGTTCGTCAATATCGAGCAGAATTTCTTCTTTAGCGTCCAATGTCCCCTTTTTGCGGCAAAACTTAGAATACTGTTTTCCTTCTTCAGTTCTGGAATAATAGAAATATCCATTTTTAAATACCGGAACAGACTCATCTTTTTCTTTGATGCGGCCTTTTAACTCTTTGAAGAGATTCGCTTGTAACGTTTTTGTACCACTCATCATCTTGTCGAGATAAGCATTTTCGGCGTTGAGATAATCGATCGTTTTTGTACTGTCCGGCCCTTTTTTAAAATAATCAATCATCCAGTAATAATTATCGATAACCGTATCACCATGTAAAACACGTCGTTTAGGTTTGATTTCTGCTACCGGCGCTTTTGCTGCGGGCCATTTATAAGTTTCCATTTTCGTATCTTTGTTTGTGCAAGCTAAAGCTGAACTTAGCAAGAGTATTAACGGAATAATTTTCTTCACTGTACATCGTTTGGAGTTTCTGTTGTTTGCTTCTTCAGGGCTTTGACTACTGCAAAATAGGATTAATTTTATAAACATTATATCATCATGAATAAGATTCTTAACCGAAAGAATATTTTTAACGGGATTCTGATTGTATTATTCCTGGTGCTGTTATTTGTACCGCCTGCAAAGGCGCTGGTACTGGAAGGCTTAATGAAAATTGGGTTTTTCAGACCTGATACTGCTGTAGTGGATAAACAGGTTAATGCTGCGGGTAATTTGTCCGGAATTAAATTTAAAGACATCAGCGGAAAGGTTATTGACCTGGGAGAATTGAAAGGAAAAGTCATTTTTCTTAATTTCTGGGCAACCTGGTGCCCTCCATGTCTGGCTGAGATGCCGGGTGTAAATGCCCTGCACGAAAAATTTAAGAATGATAAAGATGTAGTTTTCATTCTGGTTGATGCAGATAGTCAATTGCCAAAAGCACAAAAATTTATGGATAAAAAGGGGTATCAATTACCTGTTTATGCAGTAGACAGCGAAATCCCTGAAGTACTTTTCAAAGGGTCATTGCCCACAACAGTTGTATTTGATAAAGAAGGAAGGATTTCTTACAATGAAGCAGGGGCTGCCAATTATGCAGATGCAAAATTCATAGCGTTTATCAATAAGCTAAAAACAACGAATTAATAATTATCAATTTATATACCCGGTTAAAGAATAATCATGCAACAACCATTTGATATTACTATAGGTGAAATCGACTACGCTATATTTCCAGAAGGAAATGATACTTATGTTGTTTTTAAAGATGGTAAGGAATACCGTCATATCCTGAAAGATACAGAATCGCAGTGGCTGACACTGGACCCTGAGACTGCATTACCCTTATTTGGAGAAGATGAAGAAGTGAACGCTATCGGCAAAGAGATTATAGCCTACGTGCCGGAAGATGAGGATGAAGAAGACGATGAAGCGCACGACGAAGAAGACGGATTATAAAACCAGCGCATAATGTTATAAAAAGATAAAGCCCTTATAAGGGCTTTATCTTTTTATAATCTTTAGCTTTTTGAGCGTGTTTCCATTCCTGCTTATCGTACCGATATACAATCCGGTGGACAAAGCAGTTAAATCAAACTGGTATAACCCATTTGCTTCCTTCAGGAAGATCTTTTGTCCCGATAAATTGTAAAGCGTAAGTGTGTAAGGATCAAAATCCCCGCTAAGTATGGACAGATAATCCGTTACCGGATTTGGAAAAGCTGCAAAATCATTTTCTTTCAGGAAGTTAAGAGGCAAAATATCAGAAGGAATTTTAAGACCATCATTTGTAACCAAAGTCACCCTGTAGAATTGAATACCACGAACCAGATTCTGATCAATCTGACTGTAACTTACCAGGCCAGAAGTGACAACCGTTTCGGACAGCGGAGCAAATACGCCCGGAGAGGTTTGTTTTTCCCAAATGATACTTTTCAGATTATAGGTAGTACCTACTGTTAAATCTAGCTTGCCAGCATCATTCACGATATTTGCCAGAAACGTTCTTACATAACAAGCTACCCCTTGCGCGGTATAGTCAACAGTATAACTTTTTAATCCGCTGAAATTGCTGCCATTCGCGGCTACTGCAAAATAATTTGAAGCTATGGTAGATTTGTCGACGATAGCTATTGTATCGGTCAACTGCTGAACAGGGGTTAATACATTGTTCTTTAAATTATAAAGGGTGTAACCAATTGCCTGTGCTTGTGCAGGCCAGTGAAATAAAATCTTTTCGGTACAGCTATAGCCTATCTGGAGTTTCTCTGGCATCGAAATTACAAAAGACTCACTCAGAAACTCTTTTCCTGCGGCTTCCATCTTGAACAGCGCACGTGTAAATAAATTTGGAGCGGACCATTTAAAAAAAGAAGAACCCAGATCAATGTTGCTGCTCAAAACAGTCCAGTTGACCCCATTATCATAGCTCACAGAGAGTTTCCCTGCCTGCCCTGACAAAGTACTGCTCCATCTGATATAATTGCTCTCAGCGGCGAATATTGCAGCATCTTTTAAAGGGAAAGTCCAGCTGAAATCATTCTTTGCTTTCCATTGATAAGCAATACTGAAATTCTGTTTCCCCTGGGTGACAGTTCTGCCTTTTACATGGATGGTATAAGTCCCCGCGGGTACATTGGTTAAACTTACCTGTTGTACTGTGTTCAGGTTATCTATTCCCCTTTTCGCAGGCAATAATAAAGAATCTGCACTAGGATAAGTATTCAGGATCCAGGGAAGGATTGTTGTTCCAGCGGGTGTTTCTACAGACAGGTCCAGGTGGTTGACAATACTCTGGACACTGTTAACCGGTGCCGCAGGATCAAGCCAGGCCAGTGTAACTTTCAGTTCCTGCTGGTCGGTTGTGACTTGCAGTGGAAATGTAAAGTCCTGCTGATCGTTAACCACTCCTGTTTGAAAGCGTTTGTCTATAATAGTCTGAATAGCCTGTAATGTATTTAATTTTCCAAATCCTGTAGCAAAATCTACCTGTGGTGTTCCAATATCATCTGCCGAGTTAACCAGAATACTTTTTACGGTAGCAGCAGAAGGCTGTTTCCCATACAGGCTTTTATATTCCTGCTGGAAAAGAGCAACTGATCCTGAAGTTAGTGCTGCGGCACCAGATGTGCCGTCCTGTCCTAAAGCAACCAGCTCGGGTTTTACACGGCCATCATAAGCAGGCCCCTTGCTGCTTTGACTTTCTGAAACGTTTTCCTGATTTATACCACCTATAACCAGGACATTTTTTGCGGTCTTAAAATTCCCTGTTAACTGGGCTGTATTCGGAATGTTTTTATAAATACCATCCACTGCTGTAATCAAACCGGAGTTTCCTGACGAAAATACATGGACTATCGTGTCTGCTTCAAATACTTGCTGGTCATAAGCTACTGCCTGCATGCCATAAAAGTTATCTATGCCCAGGCCATAAGAGTGGTTTTGTACATTTACTTGATATTGATTTATTTCTTTGATATCATCAGGCATTAAATCATTGTTGTTTTTTCTGTAGTCTGAAGCCGTTAAAGAGGCAAAAGGGGCAGCTCCCAGTCCGCGGATAAAAGTATTTCCCCTGCCAACCGCGAGTGTGGCCATTTGTGTGGCATGATCGTCTACTACGGGAGCAGCCGAGGGAGCAGCTACCACATTTCCGGCCAGGTCAATATCTTCTTTAACGAACATTTGTTCTTTGATAGAAAGTGTTATGCCTTTTCCATCAATAGCAGGATAACGCAGGTGTACTGCCGAAATTTCATTGCTCGAAAGATCCATATCATTAATGACTGTTTCATCTTTTGCGGTCTGATAGATGTCAGCAAAGAGGACTTCTTCCAATTGTAAGACCGGCATCAGCTCACTCATTTGTATGCTGGCCGTAACAACGTGGTTGTTTTGATCAAAGGTGTAAGATTTTAAGGTTTGCAAGGAAGCAGGTACAGTCAGTACTTGTGGATTTATCGAAATTCTTATAGTAAATTGCTTGTTCTGAGTTAAATATTGTTCATACTGACGTGAAAGTTTGTCGCTGGCTTTCCATAAAGCGTTGGCTTTGGTCTGAGAAATTATCAGAGAACTGAATTTTGCAGCCATCTTTTCCGGAATAATTAAATGGTTCAAAGAAAAACTGCGCAATGGTTTTAGTTCCTGTATTTCGGTCGCTGTTAGTGGGCGTGACAGCTCTACCAATAAAAGATTTCCACCATTTATCTTTGAATCCGATACAGTAGAGCTGTATTTGTGGAATATTTCTTTTTTTTCTGCAACCGATAATTTTTGTGCTTTTGCAGCTATGTTGCAAAGAAGAATTATAATTAAAGCATATTTTATTTTGAAATTCACAATAATTTGAAATTAAAAATTTGTTAATGGTTAAAATTATATATAATTTTAGATTAACCTATTAGTTCACAAACAATCTACCTAAAAAACTAACTTAATGAAAAAATTTAACTTATTGTCGCTTGCCGTTGCCGGCATGCTCGCACTCTGCGTTTTCGGATGCCAGAAAAAAGAAGCTGCTACTACAGCTGATACTAAACAAGATGGAATTTCAGCAAGTGTTAAATCACAGATCTCGGGTCTTGGTTTCAGCACTGAAAATGCAAGAAAAGTAGAAGGTGGTTACCTTGTAGAAGGTGATATCCTTTTAAGCGAAGCTAATCTTACTGAAAAAGCTGAAACTACACACTTGAGCGTTGCCTCTACAGAACAGTACAGAACCACTAATCTTGTAAAAGCATTGCCAAGAGTAATTACTATTTCTGTAACTAACCTGCCTACAGTTTATAGTGATGCAGTGAATGCAATGATTACCAGATACAACAATTTAGGCTTACGTTTTACTTTTCAACGTGCAGCTGCCGGAACTACTGGTCAAATTAACGTAATTGGATTTAATGAAGGTCCTTCTGGTGGTTTTATTACTTTAGGTTCTTCTGGTTTCCCAACTGCTTCTGGTAATCCATATAGCGAAATCAAAATGAATACTAACCCAGCAGCTTACGGTGCTAACCCTAACCTTTTATATCTTACTTCTGTTTTACAGCATGAAGTTGGACACTGTATCGGTTTCCGTCATACTGACTATTCAAACAGAGCCTATAGCTGTGGTGGAACTGCGGTTAACGAAGGCGCGAGCGGTGTTGGCGCAATTCTGATTCCTGGAACTCCTTCAGCACCAGATGCAGCATCATTCATGTTAGCTTGCTCAAACGGCGGTGACAGAACCTTTAATGCGAATGATGTAAAAGCAATTAACTATTTATATAAATAAAATACCTAACCATTAGATATTTTGTGAATTAGAGGCTTTAAGCCCGGCAATAACTATTGCCGGGCTTAGTCTTTTGCGGGTATTTTAAAAATATTGCGTATGTATGCTGAAAACCAGTAAATTAACTTCATTAAAATTTGTTTTTATCTTAAGATATATATAATTTTAGCTTACCTATGACTTATTAATCATCTACCTAAAATTAACTTAATGAAAAAACTGAATTTATTGTCATTTGCCCTTGTGGGTACAATGATGCTGTGCATTTTCGGATGCCAGAAAAAAGAAGCACAAACTGCTTCAACTGCTGGTCAGGATCAAATTTCTGCAAGCACAAAATCTCAAATCAGCAATCTGGGTTTTAGTACAGAGAACGCCAGAAAAGTAAAAGGAGGATACCTTGTAGAAGGAGATATTCTTCTGACTGATAAAAACCTCAATGAAAAAGCAACTACGAGTCATTTAAGTATTGCCGAAACAGAGCAGTACCGTACTACAAATCTGGTTAGTGCTTTGCCAAGAGTGATTACAATTTCGGTAACTAACTTACCCGCTGTTTATGGTAATGCGGTAAATGCAATGATTACCAGGTATAATAACTTAGGCTTACGCTTTACTTTCCAGCGTGCAGCAGCAGGAACTACTGGTGATATTGATGTGGTTGGTTTTAATGAAGGCCCTTCTGGTGGTTATATCACTTTAGGTTCATCAGGTTTCCCTTATGGAGGTGATCCTTATAACGAGATCCAGATGAATACAAATGCTGCTGCTTACGGTGCCAATCCTAACCTGGGATACCTGACATCTGTTTTACAGCATGAAGTTGGGCACTGTATTGGATTCCGTCATACTGATTATTCAAACAGAGCTTACAGCTGTGGAGGCACTGCTGCGAATGAAGGACAAAGTGATGTTGGCGCAATCCGGATTCCAGGTACGCCATCAGGACCAGATGCGGCTTCGTTTATGTTAGCCTGTTCAAACGGGTCTGACAGAACTTTTAATGCCAATGATAAAATTGCGCTAAACTATTTATACAAATAAATTTCAAACCATAGCTGATATATGAGTCATGGTTTTAAGCCCGGCATTAATTTGCCGGGCTTTTATCAGTTTTATCCTGCCCAGTTATCCCTGTCCAGGCTGCGGAAATGAATGGCTTCAGCTAAATGTTCCAATGCTATGTTTTTAGTACCTGCCAGGTCGGCAATGGTTCTGGAAACCTTTAATATTCTGTCATAAGCACGTGCTGATAAGCCAAGTTTTTCCATCGCCTTTCTAACCAGATCCAGTCCCTGTTCGTTAATTATGCAGAGTTTTCTAACCTGGGCAGGTGTCATTTGCGCGTTATAATACAGACCTGGATGTGCTGCAAACCGGATTTCCTGTTTTAACCTTGCACTAATTACCCTTTTCCTGATCACTGCACTTTTTTCCGAAGGGGCTAAAGAAGCCAATTCATTAAAATGAACAGGAGTGACCTCTACATGCAAATCAATTCTATCCATTAACGGGCCTGAAATTTTACTCAGATATTTTTGTACAATCCAGGGAGTACAGCCACATTCCTTGTCCGGGTGGTTATAAAATCCACAGGGACAGGGATTCATTGCAGCAATGAGCATAAAACTTGCCGGATATTCCACACTTAAACGCGCTCTTGATATGGTGACTTTCCGGTCTTCAAGCGGCTGCCGCATCACCTCTAATACCGACCGTTTAAATTCAGGCAGTTCATCCAGGAATAAAACGCCATTATGGGCCATGGAGATTTCTCCGGGTTGTGGATTAGACCCTCCGCCAACTAAAGCAACATCAGAAATACTGTGATGCGGGTTCCGGAATGGCCTTTCTGTCAATAATGAGGTGGCCGCACTCAGCTTTCCGCTTACGGAATAAACTTTAGTGGTTTCCAGTGCTTCCTGCATACTTAAAGGAGGTAAAATAGTAGGTAAACGTTTAGCAAGCATTGTTTTTCCAGCTCCTGGCGGGCCAATTAAGATCACATTATGTCCGCCTGCGGCAGCAATTTCTAAAGCTCTTTTAATACTTTCCTGACCTTTCACATCAGAAAAATCCTGTTCATATAAACTCACGTTTTTTAAAAACTCACTTTTCGCATCTACAAGAACAGGATTGAAAACAGTAGTTCCGTTGAAAAAAGCAACCAGGTCTTTTAAATGATACATTCCATAAACCAGTAAATTATCAACCACGGCTGCTTCTCTTGAATTATCAGCAGGTAAAATGAATCCTTTAAAGCCTGCTTCTGCTGCCTGGATAGCAATAGGTAATGCTCCTTTTACAGGCTGTATGCCTCCGTCCAGAGAAAGTTCTCCTGCAATTATAACCTCAGCGACCCTATCGCCAGCTAATTGTCCTGAAGCCGCTAAAATGCCTATTGCAATCGGCAGATCATAAGAAGTACCTTCTTTCCGGATATCAGCAGGTGATAAATTGACTACGATCTTTTGTCTTGGCATCTTAAAACCAGAAGCCTGAATTGCGCTTTCTATTCTTTTGAGGCTTTCTTTGACCGCATTATCAGGTAATCCGACAATATGATATTTATTTCCGCTGCTAATACTGACTTCAATAGTGATGGTTAAAGCATTGACACCAAAGACGGCGCTGCCATAAGTTTTAATGAGCATATCGATTTACGAATTAGCACGTAAATTTAATTCCATATTAAACCTTATAGGTTAAAAAATTACGGGCATAAAAAAAACCGGATTGAGAGCCCGGTTTTTTAAAGATCAGCAAAGAATGATTACATTCTTCCCTGTGGCATTTTAGGCATACCGCGCATCATTTTAGCAGCGGCCGCAGGGTTAGAAAACTGTTTCATCACCTTACGCATATCCTCAAACTGTTTAATCAGTTTAGTAACTTCCTCTATTTTATTTCCAGAACCTTTAGCGATACGTAAACGTCTGCTTTGTTGAATACTATCTGGATTTTCACGCTCATATTTCGTCATCGACTGAATAATTGCTTCCACATTTTTGAAAGCGTCATCTTCAATCTCTACGTTTTTCATCATTTTACTTACCCCTGGAATCATGCCCATCAAGTCTTTCATGTTACCCATTTTCTTGATCTGCTGAATCTGGTTGTAGAAATCGTTGAAGTCAAACTTATTCTTACGGATTTTCTTTTGAAGTTCTGCTGCTTCTTTCTCATCAAACTGCTCTTGCGCACGCTCAACAAGGGAAACAACGTCACCCATTCCCAAAATACGGGAAGCCATTCTGTCTGGATAGAAAACATCAAGTGCTTCCATTTTTTCACCAGTACCGACAAATTTAATCGGCTTGTTCACTACAGACTTAATAGATAAAGCCGCACCACCGCGCGTATCCCCATCAAGTTTTGTCAGTACAACACCAGTAAAATCTAATCTTTCATTAAATGCTTTAGCTGTATTAACCGCATCCTGTCCGGTCATGGCATCAACTACGAACAGGATTTCATGCGGTTTAGTATGCAGTTTCACATCCGAAATCTCATTCATCATCTGC
This sequence comes from Pedobacter cryoconitis, assembly GCF_014200595.1. Classification (NCBI taxonomy): domain Bacteria; kingdom Pseudomonadati; phylum Bacteroidota; class Sphingobacteriia; order Sphingobacteriales; family Sphingobacteriaceae; genus Pedobacter; species Pedobacter cryoconitis. Next base: position 244,890 of record NZ_JACHCG010000005.1, on the reverse strand, counting down.
TCGTCTATTGCTAAACGACCCGCAGTATCGATGATAATTACGTTGTGGTGTTCTTTTTTACCAAGCTCAATACCTTCCAGTGCAATCGCAACAGGATCTTTAGAATCTTTGTTCGCATAAACAGGAACGCCGATCTGTTCACCCAATATCTGCAACTGGTCAATCGCTGCCGGACGGTAAACGTCACCAGCTACCAATAAAGGCTTTTTACCTTTACTTTTCAGATAATTTGCCAGTTTTCCAGAGAAGGTTGTTTTACCCGCACCGTTCAAACCAGCAATCAATATAATTGTAGGATTTGCTTTTAAATCTAATTCTTTGACTTCACCGCCCATCAATGCAGTCAGCTCGTCGTTCATTACTTTAGTCAGTAATTGTCCCGGAGAAACCGCGGTAAGTACATTCAGGCCAAGTGCCTTTTCCTTAACCTCGTCAGTGAAGCTTTTGGCTGTTTTAAAATTTACATCGGCATCCAGTAAAGCTTTACGAATTTCCTTCATGGTTTCAGCCACGTTGATCTCTGAAATGCTTCCCTGACCCTTTAGAACTTTAAATGCCCGGTCTAGTTTATCCTGTAAATTTTCAAACATGTTTTATTAATTGATAGTCAATTAGTTAATGTATAATGGTAGTAGTGTACAAAGTTGCAAACATTTTTAATAACAATCAACATTAAAAATAGGATGCAAAAGTATTTAGCGCGGGAATATAAACATCACGCCCATAGCTAAAGACTGACTGCCCTGAATCTTATCACTGATCGTCTTGTCATATATTCCGATGCCATTCAGTGTCACGTTCATGAACCTGTTGACTTTAGTTGTTAAAGTCACATCCAGCCTGTGTTTCATGTTTTCAAAATGATCGTATGGTACAAAGACATAATATCTGCTTTTCAGGTTGACGTTATGAAAAATATCTTTTTCAAAGTTAACAGTGATCTGAAAAGCCAGGTCATTTTTAAAAGTGTCTCCTACAGGGACGCCATAAAAATCTGTTTTCTGGCTCGCAGGATCCGGATTTGCCTTCGCATCAGCCGCAGCCAGTGCCTTGTTATCCAAAACAAATGTTTGTTTTGCGGCACCGGTACCAAATTGTGTAGAGAAAAATTTATTTGGCTTGTACTCAAAACCGAAAGACTCCGTCAGGTAACCCGGAGACATAAACTTGGAAATTAATGTAGCAGTCTCCACCCCATTTACCGTTGAATAAGAATATCCGTTATCAAATTGCGATTCAAAAGTTACCTGGGTAAATAAATTCCAGTTTTTAGAGATTTTGAATGCTCCTGTATTATTCCAGAATATCCGGTCATTCGTTTTCTTTTGCAACTGGCCTTTGTTTCTTATCTTTCCATAACGCAGGTCAACTTCAGATAAATAGCTATAACTTTCTTTTTTATATTCAGCTTTGTAATTGACTAATCCTTCTATTGCCAGTGAATTTACCCCACCACCACTCCAGTTATTACTGAAAGAAGATTGATTCACATTAATCCCGATTGCAGTTTTATTTTTCCAGTAATTCACCTTTGAACTTACGATCAGTGGCTTTATCTCTACCGGTTTAAACACAATAATACCTTTTAGCGAAGGCAAAGGGCTTTTATTGAGTTTAAGGTCAAAGTTTTTCACTGTAATAGGAACTGTATCTATCTCTTGTGCACTTACTTGTGCTGAAACTGCAAATACAAATAGTAAACATGCGTATATACCTCTCATTAGTACAAAGAAAAGAAAAATGTTCGTAGGATTTATTATAAATATTTAAACCACGAATACAGTCTCCTGTTTTTCAGATAATTCATGTCCAATTCATTGGCATAAGCCTCTTTTTCAAAACTAATATTAAAATAAGCTTGCGCATGATTTCTGTATTTACACAGATTAACCACATAATTTATTAAATAAAGAAAATAAAAAGGAAGGATCAGCAGTTCCAGCTGCTGGTGGAAATGAATTTTTTCATGATTAATCAACAGCGCGTTATTTTTCTGTTTGGGATCTTTAAAGAACATCAATGGAAAAATAGCCATTGCATTTGCAGGAAGGCCTTTCCAGATGACCGGCCAGTACCTCATGGATGATCAATTTTGATCACAGGAAGCGGCTGTAGCCTGAATGCTTTCGGATTCCGCTTATAAGAAGCATAATTATTTCTCACAAAAACTATAAAAGCATAGTCAGAGGCTGCAAGAACGAAATCATAACTCGGACGGTACTGCTGCATGAAATCTTTCAGTTCAAAGTCTTTGATTCGTAAAACACGGCCTACAAAAGCAGGACTATACCTGTAATCAATAATTTCTTCTTTATAATCTCTTTCCAGGATCGCTTGCAAATGTCTTGCATTTTTGCCTTTTCTGCTCAGTAGATTATAAATCGCATCTATGCCCAGACCAACTCCTCTCGAACTTAAATTCAAGAGATCCTTGGAGCTTCCCAGGTCAGTTGCATACTTAAATTCTCTGGTTCTTTGCTCATAACGCTCCTTTGGAGAAAGTGAGCTGCCAATAATTGAAACCTCTTTCAGTTGAATAGCCAAAGGTTTCAACTGGAAAAATATGGCGCTGCCTTTATAAACTACCGTGTCTAATCCATACCCCTGACGTACGGCGAATAAGGTGTCACCAATAACGGCCTGTGTTGTAAACTCGCCCTTACTATTGTTATAAATCCCATCATCATTATGAGAATTGTAAATATACACCGTAGCTAAACGCTGTTTGGATACTTTATCTATAACAAACCCTTGAACAGGTTTCTTTTGAGCTAAAGCTATACCAGAAAAAAAGCAACAGAAAAGGAATAGAAGAGTAGGTTTCATTGCACAGCAAAAATACAAATAAGGCGAAGCTAAACGGCTTATATTAACATTATTTAACTACTACCAGCTTCTGTCCTATTTTAACACCCTCGTCCGAGAGACCATTCAGCGACTTTAATTCATCTACAGTCATGTTAAATCTTTTGGAGATATTATAAAGCGTGTCCCCTTTCTGAACAGTGTAGTTAGGATCCGTTGTGTTGATAACTTGTTTAGATACAGGTATTTCTACCGGTGCAAACTTCTTCGTCTCTTTTGGGATATTTGCGTTAATTTCCGTAAACACACGGTCTTCACGTTTAATTTTATCAGGTTCAGACTCCGACTGGTCATACTGATGTAAATTGTATTTCTCAATTGTATTGATCAGCATATCCGGATATTTTGGATTCGTTGCATAACCAGCTTGTTTTAACCCCTTCGCCCAATTTTTATAATCATTTTTATCAAGCTCAAACAAAGGCGCATAGCGTTTTCTCTTTAAAAACTCAGAGTGATCTTTATAAGATTCCCGGGCATCTTTATAAACCCGGAAACAATCATTACGCTGATCATCATCTTTATAATATGCCTTTCCCTTCCACTCTGCCGTACATTTAACCCCAAAATGGTTATTGGCATATTTTGCCAGGCTGCTGTTCCCGCTGCCAGACTCGATAATACCTTGTGCGAGCGTAATACTTGCAGGAATCCCATAAGTATTCATCTCTTCGATGGCTACCCCCTTAAAAGCTTCGATATAGCTCAGCGTATTGTAATCAGTAAAATTCGGATTCGCTTTATTGGCAGCTTTTTCAATCTGCGCATTGTTCCGGTGATACTTTCTCGATTTACACGAGGATAAGAAAACGATCGCTACAGCGAAGAGTAAGAAGGTCTGTTTCATTAAAGCTTGATTTTTTGTCCTGGTTTTAGTGCCGACTTTTTCAATCCATTTTTACGCATCAGCGATAGGGAAGAAGTACCATGTGATTCCGCAATTTTATTCAGGTTGTCCCCTTTTCTAACGGTATACAATTTAACAGAAGAATGATGTTTCTTAGCTTTATAACTGCGGCTATGGTGCTTTTTGATACTTAACGGTGCAACCTTTACGGGTTCCGTATAATCATCCGGTCTTTCATCATATTGATACAATTCGTATTTATTGATAATCGCGATGACTTGTTTAGCCCAGGTTCTGCTGCTGGCGTAACCACCCCGCTGAATCCCTCTTGCCCAGGCCGCATAATCATATTGATCACACTCATCGAACAATTTACTGAAGGAAGACTTGTTTTGTAATACCTCAACGAAATTATCATAAGATTCATCTGCACTTTCGAAATCACGGTAAGAAGAATTGATTTCGGCATTGCTGTTTGATCCTTTGATACCGAAATGATTGTTCAGATGGCGGGCAACTTTACTTTTACCAGCTGCCGATTCATGAATGGCGACCGCAAGAATTACACTTGCTGGTACATCATATGCTCTCATTAATTCTTGTGCGTGATCTGTGTGTTCCTCAACGTACTGGTTAACAGTCTGGCTTTGGGCAGTTGAGCCCAGTAAAATTAGTGCCAGCCAAATCAGCATTAGTTTTTTTGTTATCATATTTTATTTTTTTCTGATGATAAACAAGCCATCCCTAACAGGTAAGATTAATTTCTCAACCCTGTCATCTCCAGCTACTTTATCATTAAAAGTACTAATATTAACAGTATCTCTGTCTTGTTGGAGTGTTAGTACTTTTCCACTCCACAACACATTATCAACAATGATTAACCCGCCTGGTCTTACCCTGTCAAAGATAAGATCGTAGTAGGTTCCATTGTTTTTCTTATCCGCATCAATAAAAACAAGATCAAAAGTCTCGTTTAAATCATTGACGGTTTGGGTGGCATCACCCATAATATATTTTATTTGTGAATGATAAGGTGAAGCAGCGAAATAACCACGGACGCGGTCTTCGAGTTCCATATTTTTATCCAAAGTATAAATGATCCCATCCTGGGCAAGTCCTTCTGCCATACACAAAGTAGCATAGCCGGTAAAAGTGCCGATTTCGAGAATACGTTTGGGGGTAATCAACTTACTTAACATGCTTAAAACACGGCCCTGGTAATGGCCTGAAAGCATTCTTGGCATTAAAACCTTCAGATTAGTTTCCCTGTCAATCCGCTGTAGCAATTCGGATTCCGGCTCGCAGAAATTCAGTAGTAAAAGTTGTAAGTCTTCTTTAATCAGGCTCATGAGATGTTCTATAAACGGTGTTCTTCCATGAAATATTGTAAAATAATTGTTGCAGCGATCGTATCTACCCGTTCTTTATTCCGGCGATCCTGTTTTTTCAGACCACTTTGCATGATCGTCTGATGCGCCAGCTTAGACGTGAAACGCTCATCAACCCAATGCTGAGGAATTTCAGGAAAGTTCTTTTTCAGAGTGGTAGAAAAGCCTTTTACGTGCTGTGCAGACTCAGATGGAGTGCCATCCATTTGTTTAGGCTCTCCGATCACAAAGGCTTCTACCTGTTCAGTCAGCAAATATTTTTTCAAATATTCGACAACATCTTTTGGGTGTATGGTATCCAGTCCTGTAGCAATAATTTGCAGTGGATCTGTAACGGCAATGCCGATACGTTTGGTGCCATAATCAAATGCGATAATACGGGACATAGCTGCAAAGATTGTTATAAATTTACTATTTTGCACCAAATGCAGTTTAAAGAGATCGTTGGACAAGAGGAAATTAAGCGTCAGCTGATACAGACAGTTGTGGAAAACAGGGTGAGTCATGCCCAGTTATTTCTCTCTGCTGAAGGGACGGGGTCTTTGCCCCTTGCTATTGCTTATGCGCAGTATATCAATTGCTTAGATAAATCTGACACCGATAGTTGCGGTGTCTGTTCTTCTTGCCGGAAGTACGAAAGATATATCCATCCTGATTTACATTTCTCTTATCCATTTTTTGCATCGAAAGATGTTAAAATTGCTGTTGATGTGCTGGAAGAATGGCGAACGATGCTGCTGGCAGACCCTTATGTTGATCTTGATATCTGGAGATTGCAGTTAAGTGCTGAAAATAAACAGGCGAATATCAATATCGCTGAGTGCCATGACATCATTAAGAAATTAAGTTATAAAGCTTTCGAAGCAGAGACCAAGGTGCTGATTATGTGGCTGCCTGAATACCTGGAAAAAGAAGGGAACTCTTTGTTGAAAATTATTGAAGAGCCGCCTGCAAATACTTTATTCTTATTGGTCGCAAATAATCAGGAACACATTCTTTCTACCTTATTATCGCGGACACAAATTGTCAAAATACCAAAGCTACCCTTTGAAACCGTTCAAAACTACCTGACCAGTAATCACAATTTGTCGGAAGAACAGGCGGCGACCTATAGTTTTCTGGCAGATGGCAATTTAATTGAAGCAAAACTACAGGCTGCGCAATCACACAATGACAATGCAGAGGTTTTTGCAGAGTGGCTAAGGATGGGTTATGGGAACCGGGTGCTGGATCTGGTCAATTTCGTAGATCAGGCAGCAAGCTGGGGAAGAGAAAATCAAAAGAATTTTTTAAAGTACGGAATCAGCTTTTTAAGAGAGTGCAGTTTACTGATGAGTGGAGCAGATAGTTTAGTGAAATTACCTGCCAGGACGCTGGATACTGCACAAAAATTAAGTAAACACGTACTGGATCTGAATATGGTTTCGGCAATTATCACCGAGCTGGAGCAAGCACATTACCATATAGAACGTAACGCTAATCCTAAAATACTATTTTTAGATGTATCTTTACAATTGGTAAAAATAATCAAGTTTAAAACGCTCCCGAAAGGGACTCAACATATATACAATTAGTTATGGGATGTGGAAGTTGTTCTACAGGTGGCGGTTGCGCCCCCTCAGGCTGCAAAAGTAATGGCTCATGCCTTACTGGAGGTTGTCAGAAAATGGAAGTTTACGATTGGCTGTCTAATTTGGACATGCCTTCTAATTATAAGCCTTTCGAGGTTATAGAGGTTAAATTCAAAGGTGCGAGAAAGGAATTTTATCTGAATACTGATAATATTTATCTGGAAATCGGGGAACTGATTGCGGTAGAAGGATCTACCGGCGGATATGATATTGGCCATGTCTCTTTAACAGGAGAACTGGTGCGTATGCAGATGAAACGCCGTAAAACACCAATGGATCAGGTGACCCGCAAAGTCTACAGAAAAGCGACAGAAGCTGATGTGGACAAATGGAAACTCGCTAAAGATCTGGAATGGGAAACCATGCACAAGGCCCGTACGCTGGCTCTTGACCTGCGTCTTTCGATGAAAATCAGTGACGTGGATTATCAGGGAGATAAAACCAAAGCGACTTTCTTCTATACTGCCGAAGGGCGGGTAGATTTCAGGGAGCTGATTAAGAAAATGGCTGAAACTTTCCGCATCAGGATTGAAATGAGACAAATCGGAATGCGTCAGGAAGCTGGAAGATTAGGTGGAATTGGATCTTGCGGACGTGAATTGTGCTGCTCTACCTGGTTAACTAACTTTAAAACAGTTTCTACTGCTGCTGCAAGATACCAGAACCTTTCTTTGAATACTTTAAAACTTGCCGGACAATGTGGTAAGCTGAAATGCTGTTTGAACTATGAGCTGGATACTTATCTGGATGCTCTGAAGGATATCCCGGATCGTGTGGAGAGCCTTCAAACTGAAATAGGTACTGCACGCCATCAAAAAACTGATATTTTCAAGAAATTAATGTGGTTTAGTTATCCAAATCAGGAAGACTGGATTCCATTGAAGGTGGACCGTGTAAAAGAAATCATGGCCATGAATAAAAAAGGCCAGAAACCGGTTAATCTAAAAGATGAAGCGGTAGAATTAGCAACGACAGCTTTTGTGGAGAAAATCCCTGATTATGAAAATGTTGTTGGTCAGGATAGTTTAACCCGTCTGGACGATAAACCAAGAAATAAAAACGCAAGGAATAACAATAACAGAAATAAAACGAACGCGGCTAACAGGCCTGAACGTAGTGTAAAGCCAGGTCAACCCGCAGTAAAGCCGGGTCAGCCGGCTGTTAAACCCGGGCAGCCTGCTGTTAAGCCAAATCAGCAAAACGCAAAAGCAGGTCAGCCGGGTGTAAAACCAGGTCAGCCAGCTCAGAAAACTGCACAGCCGAACCAGAAACCTGCTGAAAACAGAAGAAATCAGGAAGTGAAAAAAGCACCTGAGGCAGTTAAAACAGAAGATGGAGAAGTTGTTAAAGCCCCTTCTGCGAGCAGAAATAACAGGTCGAGGAATAACCGCAGACGTAACAAACCAACGGATAAGCCAAAGAATGAAGAGAATTAAGATTTTTGTATTGTTGTTTTTCAGTTTACTGGCAACAGGACTGCTGGGATGTAATACAAATAACCTGATTGATACGAACGAAGAAATGCCTCAGCGCAACTGGAGCTATGTCAATAAGATTAAGGGCACTGCGGAGATTAAAAATCCTGCAATGCCCGTATCTCTTAAGTTTAAGCTTAGGCATACTGCTGATTACAGGTATTCCAATATTTATATTTTAATGCATCTGAGTGGCCCTGGTTTACCTAAAATAACCAGACGTTATGAATACAAGCTGGCAGAGTCTGACGGGCAGTGGCTTGGAAAAGGTTCGGGAAACTTATATACTTCTGTTCTCCCATTGCTGACTAATTATCATTTTCCGCAAGCAGGAAAGTATACTATTGAAATTGAACAGAATATGCGCGATAATCCTTTAAAGGAAATCAGCGATGCAGGAATTACCGTATCCGGGGTTCCAGTTAAATAGAGAGTGTTTGAAAAATAACTTGAGAGTTTCTTAAAATTAATTTACTTAAAAATTCGAATAACCGTGCCTTGTTAGAAATGCAGGTATATATTTGTAGTATATTTTTTAACGTAAACTTATGAAAAGATCTTTGTTGATTATTGTAGCGGTTATGGCTATGAATTACTCCTATGGCCAAAATACCTTTCCGTGGAAAGATACAGGTAATGTAGGAATTGGCACAGTTAACCCAGTTAGTAAACTAACCGTTTTCGAGGAAGGTGACCGAAATAGTTATGTAACTGTGGGTAATAATTTTGTTGCCACCATTTTTGGCGCTGGAGGTAATCAGTTTGGGATTGTAGGTACATCTTCTGACCATGATCTTGCTTTTTATACTCATTTAAAAGAAAACATGAGGTTAACCAGCAATGGTAATGTTGGAATTGGAACAAGGACGCCGGCTAATAAACTAAGTATTTTCGAATCAAGCAATAGTAATTCCTATATAACTGTGGAGAATAATTCTGTCGGTACTCTTTTCGGAGTTGGTGGAGATCAGATTGGGATTATAGGTACGTCTTCTAATCATGACCTGACTTTTTTTGCTAATATGAAAGAAAAAATGCGGTTGACCAGAGATGGTAACGTAGGTATTGGTACAAGTGTACCCGATAATAAATTGACAATTTCCAATTCAAATAATAGCAACACTTATGTAACTGCGGGGAATAATACCGTCAATACTCTTTTTGGTGCTGGTGGAACCACTGTGGGAATTGTTGGTACTATCTCCAATCATGACCTTGCTTTTTTTACTAATTTGAAAGAAAAGATGCGATTGACCAGAGATGGCAATGTAGGTATTGGTATCGAAAACCCCATGGAGAAATTATCAGTAAATGGAAATATTCGCTGTAAGGAATTATTGGTTGAAACGGCTAACTGGCCAGATTATGTTTTTAAAGAAGATTATCAGTTACTTTCTTTGACAGAATTAGAAAAATATATTGAAAAAAACCGGCATTTACCTGAATTTCCTTCGGAACAAGAAGTGGCTAAAGAAGGTGTAAATGTAGGTGAAATGAATAGATTGTTGGTAAAAAAAATAGAAGAACTTACACTTTATCTTCTTGAAAAGGATAAACAACTAAAAGATCAAACAGAAAAACTAAATAATCTTCAATTGTCCATTATTAAATCAAATGCAGAGTTTAGCCGTGAACTGCATTTGTTGAGAAAGGATGTTGTTAATGCTGCGGTCGAAAAATAAATATTATTTTTTATTGATTTTGCCTTAAGTTGTTCTGCATTTGAATTGCAGTACTGTAGGGATTGTGTTGCAGTTTGAAGCGGCACTAAAGCGGCGTTGAACCGGTATTGAGCCGGCCTGGGCTACTTCAATACCGGTTCAATGGCGGGCTAAACTGCAACACAACCTATCTGCAACCTCTACAAAATCTGATTTTAATATAATCTTGTTATTGATTTATAAGATGGGCAATAATTGCTCCAAAGCCATACCTCTTGAACCTTTCAATAAAACAAGGCTCTCTGTTATAGGGTTCGCTTTTAACCAGGCTTCAGCCTCCTTCGGCGTATTAAAAAACAGACCTTTAAACGTGTCTTTTAATGCATAAAAATGCTTACCGATTAAAATGACAGTATCTAATCCTGATTTTTCGGCTAAAGCGGCTATTAAATGATGTTGCTGTTCAGTTTCCGGCCCTAGTTCAAACATATCGCCAATAATAGCAACTTTGTTTTTGGCTTCCAGAATAGAGATATTGCCCAGCGCTGCGGTCATACTGCTTGGATTGGCATTATAGAAATCACAAATAACCGTATTGGTCGCCGTTTTAGTCAATTGTGAACGGTTATTATTCGGAAAATATGATGTTAAACCTTCATTGATCTGATCCGGACTAAGCTCAAAGAAAGACGCAATACAAATTGCGGCCAGGATATTTTCGAAATTATAAGCTCCTGTCAGGTTTGCCTTAACTTTAAATGCTTCTGCCTGTTTTTTCCAGCTCAGTTCAATCAGCGGATCTGATTTCAAGAGTTGCCCGGTCACAGAATTCTCTCCTTCGGTTCCGTAATAAACCAGGTGAGTTAATCCGGCAACACCGCTCATTTCCATAATGTATGGATTGTCTCTGTTGATGAAGGCAATTCCCGCTGTATTTTTAAGGTAGGTGAATAACTCAGCTTTCCCTTTTTTCACGCCTTCAAAGCCACCAAATCCATCCAAATGAGCCATTCCAATATTGGTAATCATCCCATGAGTAGGCTGAGCAATTGTACATAGAAATTCAATTTCTTTTTGATGATTGGCCCCCATTTCGATCACCGCTATTTCTGTACCGGGAGCAATAGCTAAAATTGATAAAGGAACGCCAATATGATTATTCAGGTTACCTCTTGTAGCAAAGGTTTTATATTTTTCACTGAGTACAGCATTGATCAGTTCTTTCGTTGTTGTTTTTCCATTACTGCCTGTTAAACCAATAATGGGGATATGAAGCTTTGTACGGTGGTGACGGGCTAAATCCTGCAAAGCAGTTAACACATCCTCAACCAATAAACAGGAATCATTAATCTGATATTCCGCATTGTCTATAATTGCATAGGCAGCACCCTGTTTTAAAGCTTCTGCTGCAAAGGTATTCGCATCGAAGTGTTCTCCTTTGAGTGCGAAGAACAAACAGCCTGCGCTAATATTCCTGGTGTCGGTACAGATAACCGGGTTTGACAGGTAATGCTGATAAATAGATTCAATTTGGGACATGGCGTAGGTTGTTGTAGTAATTGGTCGTAAAATTACATTATGGATTACAAACAAAAAATATTCTTTAGTACTTTGGTGTTAAGAAATCGTTTAAATTTAAACAACCTCCAAATTAACTTATTATTAATAACCTGAATAAACTGGCCTGATGAAGAAAATTACGCTCTTATTTTTATCATTATTCATTTGCTTAACGGCTATTCAGGCGCAGATAAAATCTCCGGATACATTTTTAGGTTATCCACTAGGCACAAGGTTTACTCCACATTATCAAATTCTGGCTTATTTTAAATACCTGGCTGGAGCAGATAATAATATCAAAATCGTCAATTATGGCAAGACTTATGAGAATCGTGAATTATTAGTGGCTGTAGTCTCCTCAAAAGAGAACATGAGTAATCTTGAACAGCTTAGAAAGAATAATTTAAGTTTGAGTAAGGCAGAAGCAGGAGCACTCAATCTTAATAAACAGCCGGCTGTTTTGTGGTTAAGCTATAATGTACATGGAAATGAAGCCAGTTCATCAGAAACGGCAATGAAAATGCTGTACACTTTAGCTGAAGGGGTAAACCGGCAAACAAAAGACTGGCTGAAAAATACGATAGTTATCATTGATCCCTGTCTGAACCCTGATGGAAGAGAAAGGTATATTAATTATTATACAAGTGTGGCAGGTTTGGTCCCTGATGTGAATCCCCTTTCCAGAGAACATATTGAGCCATGGCCAGGAGGTCGCCCTAATCATTATTATTTTGATCTTAACAGGGACTGGGCCTGGCAATCGCAAGTTGAAACGCAACAGCGTCTGGTTTTATATCATCAGTGGATGCCTGAAGTACATATAGATTTTCATGAACAAAGTTATAATGAACCCTATTATTTTGCACCTGCTGCGGAACCGGTACATCAGGATATCACAGCTTTTCAACGCGAATTTCAAGTTATAGCAGGGAAAAATAACGCCAGATATTTCGATAAAAATGGGTGGCAATATTTTACAAAAGAGCGGTTCGATCTGTTATATCCTTCTTATGGGGATACTTATCCCTTATATAACGGTGCAATTGGAATGACTTACGAGCAAGGTGGGATTGGTGCTGGCTTAGCTGTTGTGACCGCTAGTGGCGACTCTTTAACTTTAAAGGACAGGATCAATCATCACCTGACAACAGGGCTGGCTACACTGGAAACGGTCTCTGATAATTCCTATAAGCTGGTTGCGGAGTTTAAAAAATATTTTACACAAGCCGTTGCTTATCCTCCTGGCACTTATAAAACCTATGTGGTGAAAGCAGATAACCAAAGCAGAATGAAAAAAATGGCTGCCTTGTTAACAAAAAATAATATCAAATATGCTTTTGGTGGTGATAAAACAATTGCAGGGTTTAATTTCGGGACAAAAAAGACGGCACTTTTCAGGTTGGGCAGGAATGATATGGTAATTAGCCTTAAACAACCAGCGTCTGTTTTAGCTAACGTGCTTTTTGAGCCTCAAACAATTGTAACGGATTCAAATACCTATGATATTACTGCCTGGGCATTACCTTATGCTTATGGTTTGAATGCTTTTGGGTGTAAAGAGGTATTTGTTGGTGAGTTCCCTGAACCCGAACTTCGAAAAGATAGTGTGCAAACACTGGTAAAGCCATATGGATGGGTTTTATCGTGGGATGCTGTGGAGGATGCTCAGATTTTAATCGCATTGCACAGGGCAAATATTAAGGTGCGTATTGCTGAACAAGCCTTTACTGTAGGAGGAAAGGTTCGCCAGGCAGGGTCATTATTGGTTTACAGATCTGAAAATGAGAAACTAAATAAGTTTATTGAAGAGGATATAGCTGCGCTTTCTAAAAAATACCGTAAACCCTTCTTTGCCATTGCTGGCAGTTATGTAGAGAAGGGAAAAGATTTGGGTTCTTCTGCTTATCCATTACTTCCTGTACCTAAAGTTGCGATGGTTGCCGGTCAGGACATTTCTGCTCAGAGTGTTGGAGAGGTCTGGCACTTTTTTGAACAGGAATTGAATTATCCATTGAATATTATATCCGAACAAAGTATTGGAAGCCTGAATCTGGCAACGACCAATGTCCTGATTTTGCCTGACGGATCTTATATGCGCAGAAATATGGAAAAATTAGAAGATTGGATTAACCTTGGTGGTAAGGTGATTCTTTTGGAAGATGCAATTTCAAGTGTAGCAGGCATCAAACCTTTTGAGATCAGAAAAAAGGAGTTTCCCACTGCTACGGCAAAAGAAGGGTTTTTTCGGAATTATAATGAAAAGGATAGAGATAATGCCGCAGATGCTATTCCGGGAGCTATTTATAAAGTTACCCTGGATAAGAGCCACCCTTTTTCCATAGGGCTGGGCGAAGTCTATTATACTTTGAAAACGGATGACAAGATTTATGAACCTTTACAAAAAGGCTGGAATGTTGGCGTGCTGAAACAGGATGCATATGTCACTGGAATTGCTGGTAAAAATGTACAGGAGAAATTAACACAGGGGATGTTATTTGGGGTGCAGCCCTCCGGTAAAGGAAATATTATCTATCTCTCTTGTAATTTAACATTTCGTTCGTTTTGGGAAAGTGGTAAGCAGCTTTTTGCTAATACTATATTTCTTGTGTTTTAGCAATAGAATAAGGTTTTTAATTAATATTTTGTTTTTTAGTGCATTTTCGATAGTTTATTTTGTTAAGTATTAGATGTTTAACCATTTGTTTGTAGTCCCATAAGGATTAGTCATAGAAAAGTCATAATTGTGTATCGTTTTAGCAAAAACAGTAACGAGAATCTTCTATGATCTATATTAGAGCTACAATTAATTAACTGAACATAAACATAAATTACGAAAACCTAATGAAAGAGTCTTTAAATGCTTATTCATTCTTGCGCGTTGAAGAAAGTTAAGAACGCTCAAATCCAAAACAAAAGCTATTATTTAAACTTTGCCTGATGATGGCTTGAGTATTAAATAACCGGCCTATCCTATTTATTTAAATGCTTTCATATCCTGATCGCATTCCTAACAATTTGAACCATTATTTAATTAAATTATTTATGAAAAAACTTATACTAAGTTTATTCGTATTCTTATCTGTTGCAGGAGTAGCTGTGGCACAAGAACGAACAATAACTGGTACAGTAACATCGCAGGAGGATAAATTACCTATCCCGGGTGTTAGTGTGAAATTAGTAGGAGCTCCGGGTGGAGCTGTTACCGGGGCTGATGGTAAATTTGCCGTTAAAGCACCTTCTTCTGTTAAATCGTTGCAGTTTTCATTTATTGGATATGCAACCCAGATTGTACCACTAACATCTTCATCAACTGTAAATATTTCGCTGGCAAGCGACAGTAAAGGATTAAATGAAGTGGTTGTTACAGCTCTTGGACTATCAAGAGAGCGCAAAACTTTAGGTTATTCTTCAACTCAGGTTAGTTCAGAAGAAATCAACAGGGCAGCACCTACGAATCTTGCAGCAGGTTTGCAGGGTAAAATTGCAGGTGTTGATATCTCTAATACTTCAGGCTCACCTGGTGGATCGAGTAAAGTTATCTTGCGTGGATTCGCATCAATTGGAGGTAATAATCAACCATTATATGTCGTAGATGGTGTGCCGATTAACAATTCACGTCCGGGAGGAGAATCTCCGGTTGGAAGTATTGGTGATCTGTCAGATAATTATGATTTTGGAAACGCAGCAAATGATATCAATCCAAATGATATTGAAAGTATCAGTATTCTAAAAGGAGCTGCGGCAAGTTCACTTTATGGTTCACGTGCATCAAGCGGTGTTATTCTAATTACAACTAAAAAAGGTCAGAGTGGAAAATTAAAAATCAATTTCTCTACGGCAGCATCTTTTACCCAGGTTTCGATCGTTCCTGATATGCAGGATAAATACGGACAAGGCTGGAATAAAACTGACTATATCGCAGAAAACGGAAGCTGGGGACCAAAATTAGATGGTATGGAAAGGGGCTGGGGATCAATTGTTGATGGTGTTCAGCAAAAACAGCCATTCTCTGCTATTAAAAACAATTTCAGAGATGCTTTTGATACAGGTAAAGAGTTTAACAATACTTTGTCATTTAGCGGTGGAAATGATAACTCTACCTTTAATGTATCTTATGGTAATGTTTATAGTGATGGAATTTTGCCAGGTAAAAATGATACTTATAAAAGGAATTCACTTACACTGGGTGGCTCAACGAAATATAAAGCGTTGACGATATCAGGTTCTGCAAATTATATCGGTAAAAACTCAAGATTTGTTCAAACAGGTCAGTCCACATCAGGTATTGGTTCTTCTTTTTATGAAGATGTTTTACAGATTCCTGTAAATTACCCTATCAAAAGCTTTAAAGACTATACTGCGAAATACAATAATGTAAATGATTACTTTTCTCCATTCTCTCAAAATCCATATTATTCAGTAAATGAGAACGGATCAATTTTCAAAAGTGACCGTCTTTATGGAAATGTGGACATCAAAGTAAAAGCTTCAGACTGGCTGACTTTACAATTCCAGCAGGGAGCTGATTTAAATAACATCAGTGATAAACTTTTCAATGCAAAAAACAATCCTGTTGCAGGAAGCTGGGCAGGCGGAGGAAACGACGAAGGGTATAACAGACAAGCGAGCGTAGGTAATGTTGTGGAAGGAGCTGAAAGATATTTTGAGTACGATTCTAAATTAAATGCACTGTTTTCTAAAAAAATTAGCAGTGATTTTGATATCAATGGTCTTGTGGGTATGAACTTTAATGACCGTGGATCAAGAGCTTTATATACTGGTATTGAAAATCTGGCTATTCCGGGATTTTATAATATCAACAATACGGCGAATGACCCTACCTCAACCAATACTGAATCACACAGAAGAATTTTCGGTATGTATGCTTCGGCAGCAATTGGCTACAAAGGTTATGCTTATTTAACATTGAATGCACGTAATGACTGGAGTTCAACACTTCCTACTGCATCAAACAGTTTCTTTTATCCGGGAGCTAACTTAGCTGTAGTCTTATCTCAGGCATTTGATTTGTCAAATGCTAAAATCAGCTTGTTGAAATTAAGAGCGGCGTATGGCCAGACTGGTAGTGATACAGATCCATACAGAATCTATAATACACTGACAAGAGCAAGCATTCCTTTAGGTTATGGAAACATTATCTTTCCTATTGGGGGTGTACCAGGATACTCGATCTCCAATACTTTGAATAATCAGAATTTAAAACCTGAAAAAAGTACAGAAACTGAGTTAGGTGGTGAGATCAAGTTTTTCGATAATCGTTTAGGAATTGATGTAAGTTATTATAACCGTGTAACCAATAATCAGATTCTACCAATTGATGTTTCTCCATCTACAGGTTATATTGCCAGAGTTGTAAATTTTGGTAAGGTTAGAAACAGAGGTGTTGAGATTGCAGTTACAGGGATTCCTGTAAAAACTCAGGACATTAACTGGGAACTTGGTTATACCTTCAGCAAAAACAGAAACGTTGTTTTGGAATTGCCAGATGGATTGGCCTCAGTAGATCTTAACTCAGCTTATGATGCTAAATTTGTGGCTAAAGTTGGAAGACCATTAGGTGTTTTTGAAGCTCCTGTTCAAAGCTTTGATCCTCAGGGAAGAGTAATTGTATCAGATAGAGGTTATCCTATTGTATCAGGCACAAATGGTGAATATGGTACTTCACAACGTGATTTTGTGATGGGCTTTACCAACAGATTTACTTATAAAGACTTTACATTCTCCTTTACTTTAGATTATAGAAAAGGTGGTGTCTTCTATTCAGGTACCGCAGATTTGTTAAACTTTGTGGGTAATGATCCTAAAACGCTTTATAACGACAGACGTACCATGATTATTCCAAATTCAGTAAAAGCTGTTACTGGTGCGAACGGTGCTGTTACTTATGTTGAAAATACAACGCCGATTTCTGAAGCAAACTTCAATTCTTTGTATTATACTACTCAGGGACTTGCAACTGCTTATCAGAACAGGATTTTGGACAAAACGTTCTTAAAAGTAAGAGATATCACGTTCTCATATGCTTTACCTAAAGGTGTAGCTAAGAAAATTGGTTCTGAAAGAGCAACCATTACTGCTTACGGAAGAAACATGTTTACTTGGTTACCTAAAGGGAATCGTTCTATTGACCCGGAAGTATCAAACTTGGGTAATGATCTTGCAAGTGAATTCGGTGAATTCAGATCAGGGCCTTCTACCAAGAACTTTGGACTTTCTTTAAACATAACTTTTTAAGCGACCGATCATGAAAAAAATATTTAATAATAAATTAGCAGTGTTTTCTTTGTTAGTCCTTACGCTTGGATGTAAGAAAACATTAGATATAAATCAAAGTCCTAATAATCCACCCATTGAATCTGCTACAATGGAGGTGTTATTCCCTTCGGCTGTAATGTCCACTGCGAGCAGGGTTGGTGGAGATCTGTCTATTGTCGGCGGTATGTGGGCACAATTCTGGACACAAAATAATAACTCAAGCCAGTTCAGAACTGTCGATGTTTATGATTTGCCGAGTGCTTCTCAATATGTAGATGGTCCATATAGTGCGCTTTTCTCTGGAGGATTATTCGATTATTCACTAGGTTTGTCTAAAGCTGCTGAAGCTAAAAACTGGAGATATAATTTGATGTATACTGTAATGAAAGCATATACTTATGAAGTTCTGGTTGATTTATATGATAAGGTTCCCTATACAGAAGCTTTCCAGATCAATACAATTCTTCAGCCTAAGTTTGATGATGGATATACGATTTACCAGGGCTTAATTAAAGAAATCGATGCTGCACTGGCTAAAGATTATAAGACTGGCCCATGGACTGCAGAGCAGAAAGCTACAGATTTTGTTTTCGGAAAAACGGCAGCACAGTTTGATAACTGGGAAAAATTTGCCAATACTTTAAAGTTAAAGATGTATCTGCGTATGGTGAATGCAAAACCAGCTGAGGCCGAAGCAGGAATCAGAGCATTATATGCGGCTAACGCTAAGTTTTTAGATGTTCCGGCGCAGGTTGATCTTTTTGTTTCCTCTCCAAATAAGAGTAATCCTTTTTATGAGTACAACTTTAGAAGGTTAAATACACCGGATAACTTAAAAGCAAGTGCAACTTTTACAAGTTGGTTAGATGCGAATGCTGACCCAAGAGCTGAGGCTTACTTTGGGGTTGAGAATCCTGTACCTTCAATTAATCAGGGTGATTATCTTGGAGGCCCTGCGCATCCAGAGTATAATGATGCTGTAAATGTTGTCGTAAATGCAACGGACCCGGTTCCTTTTATCTCTCTTGCTGAATCATATTTTATGCAAGCGGAGGTATCAGAACGCTATTTTGGT
Organism: Pedobacter cryoconitis; assembly: GCF_014200595.1. Classification (NCBI taxonomy): domain Bacteria; kingdom Pseudomonadati; phylum Bacteroidota; class Sphingobacteriia; order Sphingobacteriales; family Sphingobacteriaceae; genus Pedobacter; species Pedobacter cryoconitis. The sequence goes on along the minus strand of NZ_JACHCG010000005.1, from coordinate 226,112 downwards.
GGAGCAAATGCATTAACTCTGTATAATCAGGGTGTTGCAGCAGCCTTTGCACAAGTCGGTATTACTCCTGATGCGACTATTTTAGCTACTTATGCTTATCCGGCAACTGGTAACTTTGAAACTAAATTAGAAGCTATTATTACTCAGAAATGGGCATCGTTCTTTGGTTCTCATGGATTAGAAGCATTTTTTGAGCAGAACCGTACTGGCTACCCAAAAACAAGTACAATCTATTCTGATGAGCCTGGTTATATTCCAGGTCAGATTGTATATACTCCAAATGGGGTAACCGGAGAGGGAAATTTCCCAAGACGTTTCGTTTTTCCGGATAGTGAGGTGAGGAGAAATACAAATACACCTGCGAAAGTTCCATTGACCACGAAAGTTTGGTGGGGTAAATAGTTTATTTTAATTAACAGAAGAACATGAAAAAAAATATTATAATAAATACTGTGGTAATGGCATTGCTGGTATTATTCTCTTCCTCTTGTAAAAAAGATCAGGAAATTGGTGGTACAGCTGTGCAGAATCTTGCAGGAGACTGGTACGTTAAAGTTAACGGGACTGGTCCTTATATAACCTTATCCACTTATAATACCGCTGCAAATTTAAGTACTGAAATGTGGCTTCAGTCTACAGGTCTTAAATCTGGTACTGTTGCGCTTGGTGTGAAGGGTAAGGTGGCCGTAGATGCAAATGCTCAAACGTTTACAGGAACAAATGTTGCGAATGTAGCATCTACAAGTACCACTATTCCAACTTTTAACGTTGCAAATGGAAAAGTGGTTTCAAACGGGACTACCGGACCTGTTTCTAAAACACCAACAGATTTAATTTCACTTGATATTACGATTAACGGTGTTACCTATAAAGTTGAAGGTTTCCATAAAACCGGATTCCAGGTAGATGATCCTGCTAATATGAAATAGCAAAAGATTATATAATTATTATATTAAGGCTGTCTCTTATTTGAGGCAGCCTTTTTTATTTTAAACTTTTAGAACCAGGAGGTGTAGAGTTTTTCTGAGATTGTCAGGAAACGAAATAAGCGGATAATCAGGTCCGTCTGTTAACTTGTTATCTTAAGTAAATTGTGCTGTGGGTTATAAGTGTTTTTCGAAACTTAAAATCTGGTAATCAAAACCTTCTTTATTGTTTTTAATGCGGTAATTCGACTGTCAAAAAGTGCGTTTTCTACTATGAATAAACCTTTTATTCAAAAAATTAGATATCATATGATTTTTATGTTACAACACTCAAAATTAGAGTGGAAAAATAAAAATCATAATATTTTAGGTTATATTAGATCCTTATTAACTTATTAACAACCTATAATTAATTCTTTATGAAAAAACTTATACTAAGTTTGGTCATGTTCTTATGCGTTGCAGTAGCTGCAATGGCGCAGGACAGAACAATAACTGGTACTGTGACAGGGAAGGATGACGGGCAACCCATTCCTGGTGTCAGTGTAAAAATCAGAGGAGCTCAAGGTGGAGCTCAATCTGGATCTGACGGAAAGTACGCAATCAAAGTTCCGGCAGGAGCGACAGGCCTTGAATTCAGCTCACTAGGCTATCTTAATCAATTTGTTGAAATTAAAGCTGGTAATGTAATTAGTGTTAGCCTTGCAGCTGATACGAAATCATTAAGTGAAGTCGTTGTTACAGCAAACTCGATCAAGAGAGAAAAGAGAACATTAGGTTATTCTGCGCCAACTATCAAAAACGATGAATTAACATCGGGCGGGAATCCAAGTGCAATTACTTCTTTAACTGGTAAAGTAGCTGGGGTAAACATTACTTCAAGTTCCAATACTCCTGGTAGTTCATCCCGTATCGTTCTTCGTGGTGGATCTTCGATTAATGGAAATAACCAGGCGCTGATTGTTATTGATGGTGTACCTGTCGATAACTCCAGTATTACTGGCGGTAGTGCAGCTGGTAGTGGTGATGACAGATCAAGTGTTGACTTTGGTAACAGGGGAAATGATATTGCTCCTGATGACATCGCTTCGGTAACGGTATTAAAAGGCCCGGCTGCGGCAGCTCTTTATGGAGCGCGTGCATCTAACGGTGCCTTGATTATCACTACAAAAAGTGGTACTAAAGGTGCTGATAAAACTTCTATTACTTTTAACACTTCCAATACCTTCTCTTCAATTTTAAAATTGCCTAAATTCCAGAATCAATATGGACAAGGTTATTATGCAACTGATGAAGATGGTAATCCTTTGGTTACTAATGGTGTTCAGCAGTATGTGAATGATCCAAGAGAAAATGGTAGCTGGGGAGCTCCTTTTACAGGAACTGTTCAACCTTGGGGACAACAAATTGATGGTGTCCGTCAACAGAAACCCTATTCAGCAGTTAAAGATAACGTTAGAGATTTCTTTAAAACAGGATTTGCAACAGATAACAACCTGAGTTTCTCTGGTGGTTCTGATAAATCTACTTTCTATTTAGGTTTAAATTCATTGAATTCTACTGGAGTTTTCCCTGGAAAAAGTAATGACTATAATAAGTATGGTGTAAGGTTTAATGGTAACACTGACTTCAGCAATAAATTTTCAGCTGGTGTTAACTTCAATTATACCAATGTAGCCAGTACCAATATTGGTGGTGGACAAGGTGGTTCTTCAGTATTGAATAACGTATATCAAACGCCAAGAGATATTGATTTGAGTAGCTTGAAAGATTTGAGCAACAAATATAATGGTTATGGCTATACAGGTGCAGATGGAGTAATCCATGACAATATGTATGGTTATTACGGTGCTTATACGCTGAATCCATATTATGTTTTACAAAGTTTTCAAAATACTGATAACATTAGCCGTGTAACAGGAAATTTCAATATTGGTTATAAGCCTACAAGCTGGTTAGATGTAAAAGAAAGAGTTGGTGTTGATACTTATTCAGACCGACGCAGATTGATCGCTCCAAAATATAGCTTTATTCCAGCCGATTCTGGTAATATGTATGATCCGGATGCTAATAAAGTAACAAATGTTGGATCTTATGAAATTGACCAGTTTAACGTTACTGAATTTGTACATGATTTAATGGTTACAGCGCGTCATAAATTCAATGATGATTTTGAAGGATCTTTAATGTTGGGTAATAATATCCGTCAGAGATCAAGTAATATAAATCAAACAGCAACAAATAAAGGTTCTGGTTTGGTTGTTCCTGAATGGTATAACTTAGGAAATAGCAATGGTCCTGTTAATATTATAACTGACCAGATCAGCAAAAGAAGATTAGTTGGTTTATATGCAGATTTAAACCTTTCGTACAAAAACTTAATTTATTTAGAAGCAACAGCCAGAAATGACTGGTCTTCAACATTGCCTCCGCAAAATAATTCATTCTTCTACCCTAGTGTAAGTGGATCATTTGTTTTCTCTGAATTGTTGAAAGGTTCTTCAGTTTCAAATTACCTGACCTATGGTAAAGTTCGTGCAAGTTACGCTCAGGTTGGTAATGACACTGATCCTTATCAATTGGCTACTAACTATGTTCGTGGAAATATTAATAGTGCTTTTGGAGGTACAACCTTCCCTTTTAACAATGTACCTGGTCTGATGATTGACAATGTTATTGGAAATGCAAACCTTAAACCTGAAAAAACATCTTCTTTTGAGGTGGGTACAGAATTGGGTTTCTTTGATAACCGTTTCTCAGTAGATTTCAGTTATTATAAAAACAAGTCTAAAAATCAAATTTTACCTGTTCCTATTCCTAATTCTACAGGTTATGGTTTTAGTGTGTTAAATGCTGGAGAAATTCAAAATAATGGTGTGGAGTTAAGCTTAAGAGGTACTCCAATAAAAACAACTGATTTCACGTGGGAAGTTTTCGGAACTTACACTAAAAATAATAGTAAAGTTGTTTCACTTTTACCTGGTGTTGATCAGGTTACTATCGGTGGATTTGGTGGAATGGGTATCGTTGCTGCTGTTGGCAGACCTTATGGTGAGTTCTACGGAGTTACTAACCAGACTGATGCTCAAGGCAGAACTATTGTAAGTAAATCAAGCGGTTTACCTCTTCAAACTAAGAGTGCGCAATATTTGGGTAGTTACAATCCAAACTACCAGGCTTCATTGGGAACAACCTTCAAATACAAACAGTTATCATTAAGTGTATTATTTGATACTAAACAAGGTGGTAAATTTTTCTCGAGAACTAAAGATATCTTAAGTTTCTCAGGAGCTGCTGAGATTACAGGTGGAGACAGAATGAATGTTATCTATCCTAACTCTGTTTATATAGAAAACGGTGCTTCGGTTGTGAATACTACTGCAACTTATAACAAACAAGATTATTATACTGGTAGTGTTGCTCCTGGTGTAAATGTAATCGATGCTTCTTACATTAAACTACGTTCTGCAAGTATTGCTTATCAATTTACTAAAGATCAATTAAGACGTAGTCCTTTTGGTGCATTAACTATTGGATTGTACGGTAACAACTTATTCTTATGGACAGCTAAAGAAAACGTATACGCAGATCCTGAGATCAACTCTTCTGGTGCTTCAAATGCACAAGGGTTTGACTTCACTGCGCAGCCATCTGTAAGAAATTATGGTATCAATCTAAAAGTTTCATTTTAAAAATTACTCATTATGAGAGCAAAGCATATATTTAATCCTAAGAAGTTATTACTTCTTGTTTTTATTGGCGTGGTAGGTTTATCAGGCTGTAAAAAATTCTTAGACGTTAACCAGGATCCTAATAAGCCTGGTACTGCGGATCCTAACTTATTGTTGCCAGTTTCTCAGGTTGCTGTGGGTACCGTAGTAGGAAATTATTTCCAGGTTTATGGTAATATCTGGGGTCAATTCTGGACGCAAGGCCCTAGTGCGAGTCAATACAGATCAATTGAGCGTTATAATGACGCAAATACAGCTTTTGATCAGGTGTGGAATCGTATTTATACCAAGGCATTAATTAACGCACAACTAATTATTGATAGTAAAGTGGGTGGTGTTGAGCAAACAAAAGGTATCGCTTATTTAACTAAAGCTTATACTTTCCAGCTTGCGACTGATGCATTTGGTGATATCCCTGTTGGAGATGCCTTGCAAACGAATAATTTATCGCCTAAGTATGTTCCTCAGGCTGCTGTTTATGATAGTATTTTCACTTATATAGATAAAGGAATTGCTTTGATTGGCGTAGCTAATGCAGTTAAGCCTCCAGGGTCGCAGGATGTGGTTTTTCAAGGTGATATGGCACAGTGGAAAGCTTTCGCGAATACTTTAAAACTAAGAGCTTATTTAAGGTTAACTAATATTGATGCTGCTAAAGCGAGTGCAGGTATAGCTGCTTTATATGCAACCAATCCAGTTTTCCTGACTAAGGATGCATCAATTAAATATAGCACTACTGGTGGTAATGATAACCCGCTTTTTAGTGAAATCGTTGGATTAGGCAGACCACAGAATCTTGTGGCGAGTGCAACAGCTGTGAGTCAGTTTGTAGCGAATAATGATCCAAGGGTTGTTCAACTTTATGTTCCAGTTGCAGGAACAACTAATGTTACAAGTTTGGTGCAAGGAACTTTCGCTCAATTTCCAACTGCTGTTGTATCGACTCCTTCTGCTTTGGTAGGTGCAAGTCCTAACAATGCACAATCTGCGCTTGCTCCTGTTAAGTTGATCTCTGCTGCGGAAAGTTACTTCCTGCAAGCAGAAGCTGTAGCAAGAGGATGGGCAACTGGTGATGTTAACGATTTATTTGCAAAAGGAATTAATGCAAGTTTTGTTGCGACCGGAATTACTGATCCTACGATAGCTGCAACTTATATTGCTACTGCAAAAGACGGACAAACTGCTTTAACCGCAGCAGCTTCGACTGAGGCAAAAGTTAAAGCAATTATCGTACAGAAATATTATGCAATGTGTGGATTTCAAGGCTTTGAGGCTTGGAGTGAATATCGCAGAACAGGTTATCCTGACTTCCTGATCATTTCAAAAGCCGCACCTGCGTCAACTACTGTGCCGCCAAGAAGAATGCTTTATCCTAATAGCGAGTCGGTTAGTAACTTAAACTTCCCGGGTACTATAGCACTGAACGTTCCGGTTTGGTGGGGTAAGAAAAATTAAATAAAAGAATTATCCTGTAAAAAAAGCGGCTATCATTTAGATAGCCGCTTTTTTTACAGGATAATTTTTAGTGATATTTATAGATAAGCTAGTTTTACTTCAGCATTGTCCACATTCATTATGGCGGCTCTTCCAACAATTAATGCATTGTTGTCTGGAATATGGCCAACAGGGAAGTTAAAACAGACCGGATAGTCGTATTCCAGGACTATATCCATAATCAGCTCTTCCGGGGTCTGCCCGAAAGGAATTTCCTGTGGTTCGATCTCATTAAAGGCTCCGATAATTAATCCCTTTAAAAGGGCTAATTTCCCGCTGCGTTTCAACATACGTAACATTCTGTCTATAGCATATTCATGTTCGCCAACATCTTCCAGAAATAGAATCTTGCCGGTATAGTCCATTTCTGAAACTGAACCTTGCATAGCGACCAGCAGCGATAAATTTCCACCAATTAAAATTCCTTCTGCCTGGCCGGAGCGGTTTATTGCCGTGCTGGTATAGTTGTAGTGAAGTTCTTCGCCAAACAGGGCTTTTCTCAATGTTTCTAAAGATAGCGGAGTCCCTGCTTCAAATGAAGCGGGCATCTGGCCGTGTATACTTTGGATATGGAATGCAGCCTGGACGTGAGAAAGCAAAGCAGTTGTATCACTGAAGCCAGCTATCCATTTTGGATTTTTGTTGAACGCGGTAAAATCTAATTGATCAATAATCCGGATGCCTCCATATCCTCCCCTGGCGGCAATAATTGCTTTTATATCAGCATCGTCCAAAAATGTTTGCAGATCTGCTGTTCTTAATTCGTCGTCCCCGGCGAATTGAAAGTGGTCTGCATGAATGCTCTTTCCCTGTATTACCTGAAGCCCCCAGCTTTCCAAAAGTGCTATTGCAGGGGCAATAGACTTCTTTAATTTATTTGCAGGACAGACAATAGCAATTTTGTCTCCTTTTTTTAAATGCGAAGGTTGAATGTTCATAGGAAATTGTTAAACGCTTACAAAAGAATATAAATAGTCTTGAATTATGGTAATATAAGCAAACAATTTGCCGGATATTTTGTATCACCAATTCTTGGGTAATTAAGGCACTAAAATGATAAATTGTAACTGTAACTGTTTCTTTACAGTTATATGTGTATTTTCTTTTTTGGTTATTATTATTCTTCTAACATAGTATCTGTTGAATACATTATTTGAAATGCGATAATTTAGATACAAAATCAGTTTTTATGCTTATTAATCGTTTTTTCTAAAAATCATCTGATTGCAATGTTTTCTTCTAAATTCTGGATAACCAGATACTATTAATGAAATAATACCGCAAACGTTACAATTAATTATTTATTGTTGTGTATTTAAGCTTTTAATGTTTTATTGGTTAAATTAAATGTTGTTTTGGCTAATAAAAGTTTCATTATTCGGGTGTTATCAGACGTTAATGATTTATTGTGCAGCACTTTAACGTTTTAGTCATTGTTTTGTCATAATGATTATGTTGACTTATTTTTCAGGTTTTTCTGCCGGTTAATCGGCTATATTGGATTAATTAACTAAACTAAAAACCAAAGATTTTATGAAAAAACTTCTACAAAGTTTGTTCGTAATGATGCTATTTGCAATTTCAGCAATGGCTCAGCAGCGAACCATTACCGGTACTGTTACCGGAAAAGAAGACGGTCTGCCGATACCCGGCGTGAGCGTAAGGGTAAAGGGGACTAAAACCGGGTCACTAACCGGTGCAGCGGGTAAATACTCAATAAGCGTACCTAATAAAGGTTCAGTTGAATTGGTATTCTCATCATTAGGGTATCTCTCTCATACCAGAAACGCAAACTCAGATGTTCTTAATATCACTTTAGAAAGCGATGTTCAATCTTTACAGGATGTCGTTATTACTGGTGCTTACGGTAGTGAGCAGACAAAAAGAACGCAGACAGGATCTATTGGGGTAGTAAAAGCCAAGGATCTTGAAGCTACACCATTGGTATCTATTGATAAAGCTCTGCAAGGACGTGTTGCGGGAGTAATGTCAGTTTCAGGAAACGGGCAGCCAGGATCTAGCCAGGATGTTCGTATTCGTGGTACAAGTTCTGTAAACGCAAGTAATCAGCCATTGTATGTTGTTGATGGGGTTCCTATCAATTCTGGTGATATTTCACGTAATACAACAACAAGTAATACACTTGCAGGACTTAATCCTAATGATATTGAAAGTCTGACTGTTTTGAAAGACGCATCTGCTGCGTCAATTTATGGATCAAGAGCAGCTAACGGTGTCGTTTTAATAACCACAAAAACAGGTAAAGCTGGTAAAACCAGGATCAGAGTTGATGCAGAGTATGGAATCGCAAAATCTGCATTCCTGAGTGGTGTAAACAAACCGCTTAATGCTGCTCAGCTAAGAGAACTAACAGCAGAAGGATTGGTTAATGCAGGAAAAGTAAGTGCAACTCCTATCCCTAATCTTGATGCAGCTTATAATTACTATGATAACACAATTGTTGGGGCCGCAAGACAGGGCGTTGATACAGACTGGCTTGGTTTAGTAACACAAACTGGTAGACAACAACAATATAATATTGCTGCAAACGGTGGGACTGAACAAACTCAATTTAATATATCAGGTGGTTATTTCAAGCAGGAAGGTACAGTAATAGGTTCTGAATTTAACCGTTACTCGGGTGCTGTGAATGTAAGACACAAATACAATGATAGATTATCTTTTGGGATTAATTTAAATGTATCTAATTCAGGTCAAAGTGGCCCTTCAGCAGGTGGAGCCTTTAGAAACCCTGTATTGGCAGCTTATTTTCTGAATCCTTATCAAAGTCCGCGCAATACTGATGGAAGTATTAATAATTCGCCAACAGATTTTACACCTGGAGCGATCTTTAATCCACTGACGGTTATTGAAATGGATAAAAATTCATACAGTGCCCTTAAAGGAATTGGTGGAGCAGATCTTGCCTATAAAATTCTTCCAAACCTGAAATTTACTTCGAAAATTGGTATAGATTACAATGCGCTGGAAGAGGATTCTTATTGGAACCCGACTTATGGTGATGGTAGAAATACAGGAGGTAATTCAGCAAGGTATTATACAAGATATTTTAACTGGGTAGCGACTAACTTATTAAACTACTCAGCAACAATGCTGGGCGATCATTCTTTAGTAGCAAATGTGAGAGCTGGATATGAAGCTCAAAAATCGAGTCGCTATACACTTACTGCAATAACAACAGGTTTACCTGCAAATATTGATCTTAACGTTCCTTCAGCAGGATCTGTTTTAAACACAGCGAATGGCTCAAATGAAGACTATACTTTTGCCTCTATGCTGGCTATAGGAGATATCTCTTATAAAAATAAATACGTTTTACAAGGGAGTTTCAGAAGAGATGGTTCTTCGAGATTCAGTGCTAATAATGCATACGGTAATTTCTGGTCTGTAGGTGCAAGCTGGAATATAGATCAGGAAGATTTTATTAAACAATACAAGTGGATAGATCAGTTTAAAATCAGAACATCTTATGGTGTAAATGGAAATGCTGGTATTGGTAACTATGACTGGAGAGCATTATATGCATTCGGAGGTAGTTATAATTACAGCGGCCTTGGTGGAAGTGCTCCATCTCAGGTAGGAAACCAGAATTTGACATGGGAAGTAAACAAGCCATTTGATATTGGTATTGATCTTGCTTTTTTCAAAAACAGGCTAGCATTTAATGTAGACTATTATTCAAGAAAATCTGAGAAATTATTATTAGACGATCCTTTGTCTCTGACATCTGGTTTCGCTTCTTTCAGCAATAACGTTGGATCAATGAGAAACAGAGGTGTTGAGATTGCTGTTTCGGGAACACCAGTTATAGCAGGTGATTTCAGATGGGATGTGTCATTTAATATCGCCTTTAATAAAAACGTTTTATTGGAGTTGTCTAACGGTCAAAGCAGAGCAATTTCTGGGGTAACAGTAAGAGATATCGGCTCTAACGTTACTACCTGGTTCATGAGAGAATGGGCAGGTGTAGATCCGGCAAATGGTAACCCACTGTGGTATACGGATGCAACTAAAACGGCAACAACAAGCAATTATGGTTCTGCACAACAGGTAAACACTGGAAAACAGGCAGATCCTAAAGGATTTGGAAGTTTAACCAATGGATTTAAATATAAAGGATTTAGTGTAGATGCGATGTTGTATTTTAGCTATGGTAACTATATCAGAGATGCCTGGGCAAATTATACACAGTCAGATGGCGCAAATGCGACATTTAACAGAGTTGCTGCACAAATGGACAGATGGCAGAAGCCAGGAGATGTTACTAACGTTCCAAAATACGTTTATAATAACTCTAACAGTTCTAATGCAGTATCTACAAGATTCTTATATAAAGGTGATTATATTAGATTAAGAGATGTTACTGTAGGCTATGATTTGCCTAAAAAAGCGTTAACTTCTCTTAAAGTTTCAAGTGTAAAAGTTTATGCCAGAGCATCAAACTTGTATACATGGGTAAGAGACAAAAATCTGCCTTATGATCCAGAGTCTTTTGCAACCAGTTCAACAAATTTTACAGTTTATATGCCAAAAACAATTGCTTTTGGAGTAAACGTAGGTTTCTAATTTAAAGGATAAAAAAAATGAAAAGATATATAAGAAATTCAATTATACTGGCTGGATTCATCGTGCTGGGTTCGCTGAACTCCTGCAAGAAGAGCTTTCTGGATCAGAAGCCGTATACCAGCTTAAACGTTGCAGACGCAATTACAAATGAAAAGGATATGCTGGCGGCTTTAAATGGTACCTATTCATCGCTTAGGTCAGCTCTTGTTGCTTTTGGTGGTGCATCAGTCGCATCTACTACTACAAATAGTTTTGCGAGGAATATACCGGTAATAGGAGATTTGGCAGCAGATAATGTGTTTGTATCTGCAAGAAATTCAGGTAGATATTTAACTTTTGGTGCATATACCTGGACACAGGCTGCTACAGAATACCGCGATATCTGGGCAAATCTGTACACTACGATTTTAAAGGCAAATAATATTATTAATTCTCCTTTAGCACAAAGTGTAACTACAGATCAGTATAAAGGTGAAGCTTATGCAGTAAGAGCATTGTGCTATTTTGAGCTGGCGCAATTTTATGCAAGGCCTTATACGGATAGTCCTACCAGTCCGGGAGTTCCACTTGTACTCACATTTGATTATACATTGAAACCGAAACGTAATACTGTAGGTGAAGTTTATACGCAGATAATTGCGGATCTGGACAAAGCATACACTATGGCTGTTGCTTATAGAGGTAGTGGTTATCTTTCTAAATATGCAGCACGTGGCCTGGAGGCCAAGGTTGCTTTATTTAAAGGGGATTACCCAACAGCTTTAACTTACGCTGAGGATGTAATTAAAAATAGCGGATTTAATCTTTTAGCGGCAGGTAATGTAGTTAATTACTGGGCGGCAACTGCACCTCAGTCGGCAACAAAAAATGAGACGTTGTTTGAAGTTGTTTCAGATAATGTATTGAACCTGGGTACTGATGAGCTTGCTTACATGTACAGTCAGGATGGATATGGTGATTTGTTATGTGCTCCTGAGCTATATAATTTATATCGTGCAACGGATGTGAGAAAATCTCTGATTAAAGCCGGAGCAAGAAGTAATGCTGAAAATCCTGCTTATATCGTTACGAAATTTAAATCTGTAACTGATGACAGGGATGATAAAAAAGTAATCAGAGTATCTGATGTTTACTTAATTGCAGCAGAAGCAGCAAAAGGAAATAACAATGAGCCTTTAGCTTTAACGTATCTGAATACACTGGTAGCACAACGCGATCCGGGTCTGGTTTATGCGTCGGCTGGATCACAATTATTAGAAGATATCCTGGTTGAGCGCAGAAAAGAACTTGCGTTTGAAGGTGACAGGTTACATACGCTGAATCGTTTAAAAAGAGCTATTACAAGATCAAACGTGTTCCCTACAGCTGCTTTGAACATTCCTTATGCTGATTTTAGAAGGATTGGTCCAATCCCTCAGACAGAAACTAACAATAACCCGAACATTACTCAGAATCCTGGTTATAATTAAGGTTTCTATTTTTTTTCGGTAAATAAAAAACGGGCTGGTTTTCTTCGGGGAAACCGGCCCGTTTTATACAGGCCTTTCTTATCTTTAACTTATAAATCAAAAAATATGAAAAAGATTATCTCTTTATGTTTTGTAATAGTTTCTTTAATTGCTTTCAAATCTATGGGGCAGGGAATGTATATGCAGGATGTCAATGGGCGACCATTGTTGACCAGTGTATATGAAAATGTTTCCGGTTCCCCATATCTTAGCCCTGAATGGATAACTGGTAAAGTTATCATGTCTGATGCCAAAACTTATGAAGGGGTTAGCCTGAAATATGATCAGATTAATGATGATGTAATTTTTAAAGGTAAAGATGGAACAGCATTGGCTGTTGATCATGTAAAGGAATTCAAATTGGCTCCTTATGGAGAAATAGCAGATAGTACTGTATTCAGAAGCGGATTCCCGGCGGTTAAATCTAATTCAGCAAAGAGTTTTTATGAGGTCATGGTTGATGGTAAATCAAAACTTTTGAAAAAGACTATTAAAACGATTAACACATCTAGAGAATATAATTCCGCTACTGTGGATAAAACGGTGGTAGCTACTACTAATTATTATCTGGTTAATCAGGCGGGAAATATTGTCTTTATTTCGAAAGATAAAAAATCAGTACTCAAGGAACTGCCGGGAAAAGAAGCAGAACTTAATGCCTTTATTGCTTCAAATAAATTGAACCTGAAGAATGATGCTGATCTGGTTAAGCTCGTTGTCTATTATAACAGTCTTTAGTCAGCAGGCTGTTTTAAGGCTTTAAAACGAGTTCAATTTCGTCTGTCTTTTTAGGGCTGGTGGTTATCTAATCAGCCGTAAAACTCTTATCTTTGAGCAAATAATAAAAATAGTTTTGGATAACAGTAAAATAAAAAGATATACCGTTACGGCGGCATTACCCTATACGAATGGTCCGGTACACATTGGGCATTTAGCTGGTGTTTATTTGCCTGCTGATACTTATGTGCGCTACCTTCGTTCGAATAAAAAAGACGTTAAATTTATTTGCGGTTCTGATGAAAATGGTGTACCCATTACATTAAAGGCTAAAAAAGAAGGCGTTACCCCACAAGTTGTAGTTGATAAATATCATAAAATCATAGGGGACTCTTTTAAAGAGTTCGGTGTATCATTTGATATCTATCACCGTACTTCTTCTGAGATGCATCATGAAACGGCATCTGATTTCTTTAAAACTCTTTACGATAAAGGTATTTTTACAGAAGAAGTAACAGAGCAGTATTATGACGAGAAAGCACAGACTTTCCTGGCAGACCGCTATATTACCGGAACTTGTCCGAAATGCGGAAACGAAAATGCTTATGGTGATCAGTGTGAGAATTGCGGAAGTACACTGAATGCAACTGACCTGATTAATCCTAAATCAACTTTATCTGGTGAACCTCCGGTTCGCAGAGAAACAAAAAACTGGTTCTTACCGTTAGAGAAATATGAAGACCAGTTAAGGACTTATATTGAAGGCCACAAGGAATGGAAACCAAATGTTGCTGGTCAGTGTCAAAGCTGGTTAAATGCGGGTTTACAGCCAAGGGCAATGACCAGGGATCTGGACTGGGGTGTAAAGGTTCCGGTAAAAGATGCTGAGGGCAAAGTTTTATATGTTTGGTTTGATGCTCCTATTGGTTATATCTCAGCAACAAAAGAATTGTTCCGTTATGCTGGTGCAGAAGGCAAAAATCCAAAGGCTGATGAATATTATCTGAACAAGGATAATATCGTGGAGGGAAATTGGGAAGATTACTGGAAAGATGATGCGACTAAACTGGTACATTTTATCGGAAAGGATAATATTGTATTCCATTGTATTATTTTTCCGGCGATGTTAATGGCGCATGGAGACTATATCCTTGCTGACAATGTTCCTGCAAATGAATTCCTGAATTTAGAAGGACAGAAAATTTCTACTTCTAAAAACTGGGCGGTATGGTTGAATGAATATCTGGTTGAATTTAAGGATAAGCAGGATGTATTGCGTTATGTTCTGACGGCAACTGCACCTGAAACCAAGGATAATGATTTTACATGGAAAGATTTCCAGGCAAGAAATAACAATGAATTAGTTGCTGTATTAGGTAACTTCATTAACAGGGTGGTTGTATTGACTCATAAGTATTTTGAGGGCAAGGTACCTGCGCTAATGACGTTAAATGAGCAAGATCAGCAGGTGATTGATGAACTGGCATCTTATCCTTCGAAAATCAGTGCTTCTATTGAAAGTTACAGGTTCAGAGAAGCTTTGACTGAGGTGATGAACGTAGCACGTTTAGGGAATAAATATCTGGCTGAAACTGAGCCATGGAAGGTTATTAAAACTGATGAGGACAGGGTAAGAACTATTTTAAATATCAGTTTACAGATTGTTGCGACGCTGGAGATTTTAATAGAGCCATTTTTACCATTTACGGCAGATAAATTAAGAGGAATGCTGAACCATGAGGCACATTTATGGGGAGATGCGGGTAAAATAGATTTATTGCAGCCGGATCATCAGCTCAATGAAACAGCTTTATTATTTGAGAAGATTGAGGATACTGATGTTCAGGCTCAGATTGATAAGTTAAACCAGAGTAAAGTTGATAATATAGCTGCAAATGTTGTGGTAGCTCCTGCTAAGGAAAATATAGATTTCGAACAGTTTAGTGCGATGGATATCCGTGTGGCAACTATCATTGCTGCTGAAAAGGTGGAGAAGACTAAGAAATTGTTAAAACTTACTTTAGATACTGGCCTGGATGAACGTACAGTTGTTTCAGGTATTGCAGAGTATTTTACTCCGGAAGAGGTAGTTGGTCAGCAGGTTAGCTTATTGATCAATCTTGCTCCGAGAGAGATTAAGGGTATTTTATCTCAGGGAATGATTTTAATGTCTGAAAATTCAGATGGAAAACTTACTTTTGTGTCGCCTTTACAAAACCATGCGAGTGGAAGCGTAATCAGGTAGTACAGGTCCCGTAGTTCAACGGATAGAATAGAAGTTTCCTAAACTTTAGATATGAGTTCGATTCTCGTCGGGACCACGAATTGAGCCAGCAGTTGTATACAACTGCTGGCTTTTTTGTTTAAAAAGATTCTCTTGTCTACTGACAGCAACCATATTAATTATATAATCTAATTGATAATAAGAACTGAAAATAAGTGACACATTGTTTTCTTTGAAAAAAAGACTAACGGATTAGGTTAGTCTTTGAAATTAGAAGTTATAGTCTGAATCTGTTATAAGACCTCTCCATCACCAGGATCAGGAGTTGACCCGCCACCACCCGGTGGTACCCAAAGTGTTCTATCTATAGTAATAGTTCCGCAACTGTTACTGAAAGTTAATCTTAATCCAAAAGCGTTGCTGACAGTACTGGAATTATTGGCACCTGGCCTGACAACAACATTTGGGGTTCCTTGTCCTGATACAACTATTCCACCAGTCGCCTCCCAGATATAAGTTGCATTTGAGGCAGAAATCTCAGCAGATATACCTGTATTTATACCACCCGCTATTGTGTTTCCTCCATTATTCGTTATGTTATTATATGTACCAATGGTAACCTCTTTATAAGTATTGGTAGAATTTAATTTTACCTTACCATTAGCATTTCCAATCCTGTTAACTTTCCATTGATTATTTCCCAGGCTCGTTAATGTGGCAATTCCACTGGCATTCTCAATGGTTACAGCCCCTGTACTACTAGTGAACGTTCCCTCTGTGCATATTTGATCCGGCCCTGAGAGTTTTCCGCCGTATAAAGTAGCAAGGCCTTGTATATCTCCTGCTGAAAGATGGTCTCGCTGATATGCCCAATATGTCCCATCGGTTTTTTGCATATAAGCATTAGAGCCATATAGCATAATTGAGTCAAAATCGAAAGGTCCTAAGCCTTGGGAAGAAGGAAAGATATTATATTGATATTTTAAATTATCGGGGATCAGGTCCATATGCACAGTTATGTAGTTATTTCTATCAGGCCTGCATTGTTCATGAAATACACCAAGAGAATGCATAATTTCATGGGCTATAGTTCCCGTAGGCTGGCTCGCAGAAAGGTATATTTCTTTTTTTCCACTTTCCATTCCAATAGCATTACTAGATGATGAAGATTCATTTGTGTCATAAATAGTAACATAGTTATCCTGATTTGTTCTTGGAATAAATTGAATATTTGTCACTGACGAGATCCATGACATCGCGGTAAAAATATCGGAAGACCTGTTGGATTGAATTTTATAATACCAGATGCCTCCTGTCCATTTTTTTGTAAAATCAGTAAGAATTGTACTACGTTCAATAGTACCTAAACTGGTATTAGCCATTCTTTTAAGTATATTAAATTGTCTTTCACTAAGAATTTCATCGTCTGAAAAATAGTATTTTCCTTCAGCCTCTTTTATTATGGTTTCATTTCCATTGATCATTAGTTTGTGAAAAGTAACTTTCTCATTTGACGTCTTTTCTGAAGGGACATTGCTAAGGTCCCTTTTACAGGAATTTAAAGTCAAAACGGTAATTAATAGCAGCGATAATTTTAAAAGTTTGTTCATACTTTGGTTTTTATGTTAAAAAATTGAATGATTTAGTGTAATGAAAATTGTGTTTTCAGTGTATTTGATTTCATTAAGTCGTGTGTTCAGTTCATCACCACCAGAAGTAAATAATACATCCTTTCCGTTTTTTAAATTCTGTTTCATAAAAGAATACCCGACACCCAGGCCTAACCAATTTGTTAAAATGATATTGGTACCAATTGATGATGATAGGTTTATCCCTTTCCCCTTGTGCTCATAACTTATTGGCTGGGCGAAATCTTTTCTAAGATTCCAATTCCCATAGGCATAATAAAAAGTTCTATATGCACCTAGTTCCAGAGAAAGATTGATACGCCGGTTAATTGAGTAACTTGAAATTACTACTCCGCCTAAGTTGGGATACTGGTATTTATAATATGAATTTAAACCAGGTTGATAATCCGGATCATCTTCAGTCAGATGTTTTTCATTTAATAGAAACAGCTTGTTTGAAACATGTTTATATGCTACTAATAAATCAATCGCATAGGTATTTTTCTTAATCAGATTATAGCCCAGCATAATGTTAATCAGATGGCCGTTACCTTTGTGATTGCTAAGGTAATGCTGCGAAAAGATAGACTTCCTGTTATCTTCAGCATAATCTATATCAGAAACATTCCCGCTAATAGTTTTTGAAAAAAGAAAAGTGGATTTGAATATAATTCGTTTATAGCTAACGTCTAGATTTCCGCCGATTTCTTTTGTGACAGTTCTATTCCATTTGAGTTCAGATAAAATGTTGGGGCCTGTCCCTTCTTCACTTCCGGCAATATTATAACTGAAATTTTGCCTTGATAATCCAATATAAGGGGCAATTTTTACTTTTAAATTTTTAGTAGTATCAGCATATAAGTTAAATGAAAGCGCTTTATTACTGATGTGCAAAAAAAGCAGAAGAGCTAATAACCGGAGCATACATGTTGTTTATCATTAATGCTAAAGAATATGCTGTCTTTGTAAGAAATTATTTCAGGATTATGAGTGATGTTTTTATCGTTAATTTTATTGCATAAAATAACTGAAATGATGTTTTTTGGTATTGGTGAGGAGCTTTTTTTCATAGAGATTAAAATAAGGATAAATTTTTGATATATTGTTGTTTATTCCGTTAATATTATTTTTATATAAAAATATTTCTGAACGTTAAAACCGTTAGTTAGCTATCGGCTCAGACAGGAATTAAAGAACACATAAAAAAGCCAGCAAATTTTGCTGGCTTAAGCGTTATATAACTAAAAAAGGAGCGTTAATAAACCTGGTTATAAGGAGATGTCATATTCTGTTAATTATGCTATTTTTATCTATTTAGAAAATATAAATAATTAATAGGTATATTCATATAGTTTATAACCTAAAACATAAATAAATGAAAAAATTCTTAACTGGGGCATTGTTCGTGTCAATGTTTCTAAGCTTCTCCACGTTGCCTTCTTTTGCTAAAACAATTAACCCTGTTCATGATAACAAAAGGACAAATTCTTATCTGGGTAAAATTATCCAGGGCAAATATACAATCTCCATATTTGGAGATCTTTCAACCCACCGGGTGTCAAGTGCAAATGTTTATGAGACTTTAACCGGGAATGATGTTCCTGTTGATTATATCCAAAATGGAGGTGTTTACGAAAGCAACGGGGTCATTAGTGTTAATATTAAGATTAACACAGTAAGTGGACTGCTTATTCGTGTAATCGGTGACCTTACTCAATAAATTTTATTGTACTCTTTAGAACCACAACCAAAAAAGCCACTATTAAAGTGGCTTTTTTGGTTAATTACAGGATAATTGATAATGCTTATAAAGTCGCCATATCAATAACGAATCTATAACGTACATCGCCTTTTAACATTCTTTCGTAAGATGCGGTAATATCTTTGATGTCAATCACCTCAACATCAGAAACAATATCATGTTCTGCACAGAAATCAAGCATTTCCTGAGTTTCAGCTATACCGCCAATACCCGATCCTGCAACACTTTTACGTCCGCCTAATAAAGAGAATGGCTGAATCGCATAAGCTTCAGATGGAACACCTACACAAATATGTGTACCATTTGTACGCAGTAAGGAAATATACATATCCATATCATGTACAGCAGATACAGTATCCAGAATGAAATCAAATGAGCCCTTTACTGTCTCAAGCTGAGCTGGATCTGAGGTAACCACAAAGTGATGCGCCCCTAATGCTTTTGCGGCTTCCTCTTTTGCAGGAGAAGTACTTAATACGGTTACTTCAGCACCAAAAGCTACACCGAACTTAACGCCCATGTGGCCTAGTCCGCCTAGTCCTAAAACAGCAAGTTTATGGCCTTTACCAACTTTCCAGTGGCGTAAAGGTGAGTAAGTAGTAATACCTGCACAAAGCAATGGTGCTGTTGCGGCCAGAGATAACTTTTCAGAGATGTGCAGAACAAATTCTTCACGAACAACAATTGTATTGGAGTAACCTCCATAAGTTGGTACGCCTGATCTGTCATTGTTATTATAGGTCTGCGTACTTCCTTCCAGGCAGTATTGTTCCAGACCGTCCTTGCAATTTTCGCAAACCTGGCAAGAATCGACCATACACCCAACGCCGGCAAGTTCTCCAGCACTGAATTTTTTTACATGTTCACCAACTTTAACGATCTTTCCTACGATTTCATGTCCCGGTACCATTGGGAATATACCCGGAAACCAATCGTTCTTAATCTGGTGAAGGTCGGAGTGGCACACGCCACAGTATGATATTTCAATTTGAACGTCATGCGGCCCTACTTCCCTGTGTTCAAAATTCCAGGGAGCTAAGTCTGTTTGAGCATCTTGTGCTGCATATCCTTTGGCTTGTATCATGGTTAAGATCTTATGTTTTATATTATTCAAATGTATAACCTGTACTCCGGATCATTACTACAAAATTCAAAGCATTAATTGTAATTTTCAAAGAGTTTTGCGAAATGCCATTGGTGTAAGTCCGGTGTGCTTTTTAAAAAAATTGTTAAAATAAGAAGCGTAATCAAAGCCCAGGCTCCGGGCTATTTCTGCTACATTCCAGTCGGTATGGATGAGCAGAGATTTTGCCTCAGCTAATATTCTGTTATTAATGTGAGTTGTAGTTGACCATCCTGTTACCTCGCTTACCGCAGCATTTAAATGGTTGACATGTACAGCCAGCTGATCTGCATAATCACTTGCTTTTTTGAGCAGGAGGGTGTACTGCTGCGAATCTACTGGAAACTGTCTCTCCAAAAGATCCAGGAATAGTTTGGCAATGCGTGATGAAGCCTTTTGAGGTGTAAAATAAGCGTCGGCTGGTTGCATCTTTATAGCCTCATGAATAATCAGGTTCAGATAATTGCGAATAAGCTCATTCTTGTGTGTATAATTGCCTTCCTGCTCTGTTTTCATCCTGGCAAAGAGACTGTTAAGGTAATCTGCTTGCTGATCAGTCAAAAAATAAACGGGTTTACCCCCAGGTTTAAATAAACTGGAATCTTTCAAACTCTGTATACGCCCGTTTTCCTGAAGGAATTCTTTAGTGAAAACACAGAAATGGCTTACCGTAGCTTCATGGTTACCTTCCCAGGAGTAAGGAATCATAGGATTAGTAAATACCAGGGCTGGCTGGTTGATCCCGATAGCCTTGTTCGCATAGTACAGCATGCTATTACCTGAAAGTGTCAGCGTGATTTTATAAAAATCACGGCGATTATAAGATGTCAGACTACAGTTAGCTGTGCAAGTATTTGCGACTCTGAATTGAGTACGCTCAGTTTGTATATTGTCCAAATATTGGTCGGTAATTCCGATTTCCTCTATTAAGCTCATATACAAAGTTAAATATTTCAAAGAGAAAAGCCCTGGATCATTTCGTCAATGCGGGCTTTTCGTAATCATATAGCAGTTAAGTTTAATTATTAATCAGGTGTGGAATAAAACAAGAAGTGTTTCCGGTAATTAAACTATCATCCTCCCGGATTCCCATGCCCGAAGGCTGCTGGCCAATAACCCATGACCCGATGATTGGGATCTTGCTGCCGAACCTTGGGATGTTAAATGTCTGCTGACAGATAAAACCCTCCTTGCCATAAATACCTCTGGTTTCCGCTAAGATCTGCCCATCCTTAATGATACTGATATTTGCACCTTCTCTGGAATAGATCGGTTTCTTTACATAATCTTTCAGCCTGTTTTCTTCCTCAAAATAGCATTCCAGCACATAAGGACAGTTCGGATATAACTTCCACAAAACAGGTAATATAGCCTTATTAGAAAGGATCATTTTCCAGGCCGGCTCAATCCAGTATACTTCCGGATTTAAGAGCAGCTGATCAAAGAATGGTTCATTAACCATCCATTCCCACGGATAAAGCTTGAAAATGTTTTTAATCTCCTGATCCTCTAAATCTACAAACTCACATTCTTCCTGATTCCAGCCAATATCATCAATAAAGACAAGTTTAGTTGGTATTCCAGCCTGAATAGCACAATCTCTCATATATTCTGCTGTAGTTAAGTCTTCCAGTGAATGCTTGACGCAGGTAAAATGTAAAATCCCTTCATGCAGATACGGCTTTAAATATTTCCAGTAATCAATCAGGCGTTCATGTACCGAATTGAATTGATCTTTATGGGATGCGAAATCCTGTAGCCAGAACCATTGTATAATACCTGCTTCAAATAAAGAAGTTGGTGTATCTGCATTAAATTCAAATAATTTTAAAGCTGTACCGTCAAAACCGAAATCAAAACGACCGTAAATAGCAGGAACATCGTCATTCCAGCTCTTTTCTATAACTGCTATTGCCCGATCAGGAATCGCAAATTTATGATATAACTTATGATCTATAACATATTGCACAGCTTCAAGGCACATGCCCCAGAGTTCGGCTGTAGCAGTTTCAATTTGAGTTACTTCTGAAAGTGAAAACTCATAATAGGCATTTTCATCCCAATAAGGAACATCCGCGGTATGAAAACCAAAGCCTAGTTTTTCTACTGCGGCTTGCCAGTTATTTCTGGGGGTGATAGTATGTCGTTGCATTACGAGGAGACCGAAAATGAATGTGAACCGCCAAATCCACCTCTTATCGCCGCACCTTTCATGGCCGATCTGCCAATATTAGAGCGCTCAGAAAGTGAAGAGGAATAATAACCGGAATGATGATACCTGCCTCCGTAAAACATGCCATAAGGCCTGAATGCATAATACCACAAAAATGGAGAGAGATGCATACCCTGGGTATGTGTATAATTAGCAGTCGTATCAGACCGCATATACACTTCATTAGAGTCCCAGTCTGGTTTAGGTTTACTACAGGAAGCTAAAGCTGCGGTAATCAGTACCAGGTTTACAACTTTTGATTTCTTCATATTAATTTACTGTAATAAAGAGCTGGTAGTTTTTTTTGATTTTTAAAGTGGTATCCTGGCCAGCGCTATTTTCTCCCTGTTCAGTGGAGAATCCAAGGGCGGGGATCGTATCTAATCTCGTAACTTCTTTAACGTTCTTATGCTTAACCCAGAATATATTTTCAGTCTTCATGACATCAAGTGAATCATTCAGGTGCGAAATGTGAACTTTAGTTTCTACTGAACCGTTTTTATCTATTTCTTTAACTTTGTCGTCATTTTCCTGTTTACATGCCATAAGAGATAAAGCAAAGATGCCGATTACTAATTTTTTCATGGATTGAATTTGAGCTATATATTGCCGGAAGATAAGAAATCTACAGCATAAAGGGGAGTTTCTCTAATGAGAAAACTCCCCTTTTATTTTAACAAAGCCCTTTAGAGCTAGCAATCAAGGCATCTCCATTCTACAATGCCTGATCCCGATCCGAAACGTTGTACTGTATATTTCTCCAGATCTATCAGGAAGCCAATCCCATTTTCATTGGCATTAATGGTACAGCATCCATCACAATCAGAATCAGAACAGTTGTCGTAAACTTTGGCGTCTATTTGTTTGCTTCCCTGTCTTATTCTAAATGTTTTTAACTTATACTTCCCTGCGTCTTTTGAATGAATAGAGACAATGTTGTTTGCTTTTACCCAGCTTAAAGTTTGTTTATCATTAAGAAATGCAAACTGGCCTGCCCAGGTACAGCCGTTAAACTCAACACATTCCGGGCTTCCTGGAAGTGGGTAGGATTCATAATTGGTCAGGTTAGCTTTACGCCACACCTCAGCATCGACTTTTGTTGTTGAAACATCCTGTGAACCAGGATTTTGAACTTCAACTTCTTTTTTACAGGAAGCAAGAATCATCGTGCCTGCTAAAACGATCA
Source organism: Pedobacter cryoconitis (assembly GCF_014200595.1). Taxonomy (NCBI): domain Bacteria; kingdom Pseudomonadati; phylum Bacteroidota; class Sphingobacteriia; order Sphingobacteriales; family Sphingobacteriaceae; genus Pedobacter; species Pedobacter cryoconitis. Next base: position 203,014 of record NZ_JACHCG010000005.1, on the reverse strand, counting down.
GTGCTGTCTTAGACTTTAACAGATTGAAAATGGTTAGATTTTTCATAGGTTTGGTTAGGTTGTTGTGTATCAGTTATTTGATACTTAGAATAAATTTAACAATATTAAATAGTAAAATAATTATATTTAATATTTATATTATTTAATAATAAATGCAGTTATTATTTTGCGTATTTGATATATTATCCGGTTGATTTCTTTATAAATTTATTAATATGATAATATTGAAATATATTATTCTGATTCAATTGAATCTGACTCCGGGCGAAGATTTAAATAGCATTGGAAATCCTGTAAAAAATATGCTGTATTTCTTTATTGCTGTGCTGATCCTACAGATATAATTATATTTGATCAATCACCAGTTTAGCCCATATGAAAGTAACCCTTATTTCTCTCCTTCTCTTGTTTCTGTTTCAGACCCGCAGCTTCTCTCAGAGCTGTAATTGTGCAGAAGAATTTCAATATGTTAAACATAAGATTGAAAAGAACTATGCCGGGTTCAGAGATAAAGTAAATCCTAAAACCAAAATAGCGTATCAAAAATATTCAGCCCAGGTATTAGAAAGATCCCAAAAGATCACCTCATCAGCTTACTGCGTCAATTTGATTAACGAATGGATCGGTTTTTTTAAAGATGGGCATATTGAAGTTGGACGTAACAGGCTTTCTAAAGAGAAATATGATGCAGATCAGGACAGGTTAGTCGCAGGTCTTGAAAAACACGAAATCAGTACTCAGGATATAGACAGCTTAAAGAAATCGGTATCAGCAGCAGGTATTTACTGGAGCAAAGACTCTGTTTATAAAGTCGCACTGATCAAAAGTGAAAATGGCTTTCGTGATTATGCAGGTGTAATTCTCGAATCTAAAAATAAAGCATGGAAACCAGGTTTTGTAATGATGGAATTGAAAGCCCAGAAGGCCAGCTTAAAAGGAATCATCTATGACAGATATTATACACCGGAATCTGTCTCATTAAAGCTGAGTCAAAATACATTTGGCGATTGGCAGAGAGAAGGTACAGCAGGCGTGAAAACAGAAAAAATACTGACAAACGACATTTCTTGTAAATCACTTTCAGACCAGACATTTTATATCCAGATTGGTACCTTTAATCAGAGAAATGCTAAAAGTATTGACTCTGTAATTCAGGCAAATCAGGCAATTCTGGAAAAAACACCTAACCTGATTCTTGATTTGAGGAATAATGGCGGTGGGGCCGATTTTTCCTACAGACCTTTACTCCCTTATTTGTATACGAATAAAATTAAGACTATCGGACCGGATATCCTGGCCTCAGAAGATAATGAGGAAGGATGGAGAGGACTGCTAAAAATGAATGATATTCCCGAAGACCAGAAAGTATTTATCCGTGAAAAAATAAAGGATATGGAGCTTCACCGCGACCAGTTCATCAGCCTGGGGGCAGATAATGATCTGGTACTAGATAGTATCAAAGCTTTTCCCAAAAAGATTGTGGTCTTGATTAACAAGGGATGCGGATCGACTACGGAGCAATTTCTTTTAACTGCAAAACAGAGTAAAAAGATCATTGTGATGGGAGAAAACTCTGCCGGGGTACTGGATTACGCGAATGTCAGGGATATTTCTTTTAGCTGTATGCCTTATGCGCTGCATTATGCCACAAGCCGCAGCAGAAGGGTAGATATGGGAATGGGTATAGATAATGTCGGGATCAAGCCGGACTATATATTGACACCAGCTCAAAATTGGGTAACAGCAGCACAACAACTTTTGGAAAAGAAATAAAATAAAAATAGCCTGCAAACTTGCAGGCTATTTTTAAATGGTAAATCCTTTACCGAAAACGTCATGGACATCATGGATCACTACAAAAGCATCAGGATCTGTTTCGTGTACCATCGTTTTTAATTCTATAAGTTCGGGTTTGCTGATCACCACATAAATAACCTCTTTACGGTCTTTCGTGTAAGCGCCATGGCCATGTAATACCGTTGCCCCTCTAACCAGGCCCATCGTTATTTTCTCAGCAATCATCACCGATTGTGCAGAGATAATGGTCACTGCTTTTTTAGTGTTAAATCCTTCAACAATAAAATCCACGACTCTTGCGCCAATATAAACTGCAACCAGCGTATACATCGTTTTTTCAGGGCCAATAATGAAAGTAGAGAGCCCGATTACGACAATATCAACAATTAACATTGCTGTACCCAGCTTCCATCCCCATAGCTTTTGAAACAGCCTGGCAATAATGGCTGAGCCACCAGTTGTTCCTCCCGAAAGAAAGACCAGGCCTATACCTCCACCTACAAATAAACCTGCAAATATTGCCGCAAGCAGCGGATCGGAAGTTAAAGGAGGATGTGTATTCTCTGTAAGAAACAAAAATAGTGAAGAGAAAAATATACCAAACAACGTATAAACGATCGTACGTTTGTCGAGTAACTTATAGCCTATTGCCATCAGTATAGCATTCAGAATCAGGTTCAGGATACCAGGTGACCAATGAAAATAGTAAAAGGCAACAATAGTAAGACCGATCACTCCGCCCTCAGACAGTTTATTGGGAATAGCAAAGTAGTTGATACCCGAAGCGAAAATAAGGGTTCCTAAAATTATCAGTGCGATATTCTTTGCATGTTCTTTTGTTGCCGGCGTTGCCATGTTGTTGTTTTAGATAATGAGAGTAAATAGGATCGGGAGATCGTTAAATAGGATTTCAGCGATATTTATTCTGCAAATATCTAAAACAATTCTGGCTTTTACACTACTAATTCCATCCTCCGCCAAGTGAACGGTAAAGATCTACCATTGCGCCCAGCTGCTGACGCTCTATATCCATGAGGTTCAATTCACTCTGCAATACGTTACTTTGTGCAGTAATGATCTCCAGATAATTTGCCATTCCATTTTTGAACAGCATATCTGCATTTTTAATCGCCTGCTTTAAAGTTTGTACCCTTGATTCTTCCAGTTCACGTTGTTTTTTTAGTTTTTCCAGTTTGACAAGCGCATCAGTAACCTCAGTTACCGCGTTAACTACAGATCTCTTAAACTCGATAACAGACTTATCTTTCTCTACTTTGGCAATTTCAAACTGCGTTTTTAACTGCCGGCGCTGAAAAATTGGCTGTGTTAATCCTCCAGCTACCGTACCAAATAATGAACCAGGGATATTAAACCAATTACTTGCTTTAAAAGCATTAATACCGCCGCTTGCTGTGATATTTAAAGAAGGGTACATATTTGCCTGGGTTGCTCCAACCTTTGCATTGGCGGCCATGACAGCTAATTCCGCAGCTTTAACATCAGGCCGGATTGCCAGTATATCTGCGGGAATACCTGTAGTCAGGTGCTCAGGTACAGCAAAGGCTGTCAGGCTCACTTTCCTTTCAATTTTTGAAGGTAGAGCACCTGCCAGAGTCCTTAATGCATTTTCCTGAATGGCAATCGTCTGTTCTAGTTGTGGAACAAGCAATGCAGCAGAAAGGCGTTGTGCCTCAGCCTGCTGAACAGCAAGACTATTGACCTGTCCCGCCTCCTTCTGTAAACGGATAACCATTAATGTGCTATCGTTCAGTATCATATTATGGTGTGCTATTTCCAGTTGCGCATCCAGCATCAGCAGGTTAAAAAAGCCCTGTGCTACATTCGCTACCACCTGGGTTTGAACTGCCCTTGCGGCAGCTTCAGTTTGCAGGTAAGTATCGCGCGCAGCTTCTTTTTGCCTTCCGATTTTCCCCCAGATGTCCGCTTCCCACGACAAGCCTAAACTCACATTGTAATCTTCTATATGTTTTGATCCGGCAAACATGGCGGCACTCATTCCATTGATACTATTATCTGAAGATCTGTTAGTCGCTGCATTGACTTGCAGATTAAGATCGGGAAACAGGCTCGCATTTGCCTGTTTCAAGCTTAACCGGGCACTTTCTATATTCTTAATAGCAAAAGCCAGATCAAAATTACGCAGTACCGCGCTATCTATTAATTGCCTTAAAGCTGGCTCTGTGAAGAAATCTTTATAAGCAATATTTGCTATACTTTTACCGGAAGCTGCCGCTGCGCTGGTATTGAATTGTCCGGGCAGGGCAGTTTGCGGCCTCACATAGTTTTTTCCGGTTTTGCAAGCCGATAATGCCAGTGGTACAGCTAAAAGGTATATATATTTATTCAGTTTCATGTTCGGATTTCTAAAGGTCTGTTAACTTTCTATCGCGGTAGGCTTACCACTTATTTTTTCGTGTAAATACTGAAAGGCGACGTAAAGTACCGGGATAATAAACACACCCAGAATTACACCCAGTACCATTCCGCCTGCCGCACCTGTTCCAATAGAACGGTTACCCAATGCTGATGGCCCAACAGCGCGCATCAATGGGATTAACCCGACGATAAATGCAAGAGAGGTCATAATAATCGGACGCAGCCTGAGTTTAGATGCTTCAAGAGCTGAATCTAACAAGGTCATTCCTGCCTTACGTCTTTGTACAGCATATTCAATAATCAGGATCGCATTTTTAGCCAGTAAACCGATCAGCATGACCATAGCTACCTGAACATAAATATTATTCTCCAGGCCAGCCATATTAACAGCTAACAATACGCCCAGAATACCTACGGGAACCGAAAGAATAACTGCGAGCGGTAAAATATAACTTTCATATTGCGCTGCCAGCAGGAAGTAAACGAAAAGTAAACACAAGCCAAATACGGTTGCTGCCTGTCCGCCAGATGTTTTTTCTTCCAATGACATTCCAGTCCATTCATAACTATAACCTTCTGGTAGGTATTTAGCTGCAACTTCCTCTGTGGCTTTAATCGCATCACCTGTACTGAATCCGGCTTTAGCCATTGCATTAATACTAATCGCATTGAAAAGATTGTAACGGGCTACCGTTTCAGGGCCATAAACCCTTTTCAATTTAATTAAGGTATTGACAGGAGCCATCTGGCCACTGTTGTTTTTTACAAATATTCCATTCATAGACTCCGGTGTAGCTCTTGAAGCTACATTTGCCTGGACAACTACTCTGTAATACTTGCCGAAACGGTTGAAGTCTGAGGTTTGTATACTTCCGTAATAAGCTTGCATTACACCCATCAGCTCTTTTATACTGACACCGAGTTGCTTGGCTTTTACAGCGTCAACTTCCATTTCCAGCTGCGGATAATCAGTTCTGAAAGTGGTAAATGCAGCCTCTATTTCTTTACGCTTCATCAATTCCTGGGTAAATCCCTGTGCAATTTCACTGAATTTATCCAGTCTGGCTCCCGTACGGTCCTGTAAAACAAATTCCAATCCGCTCACATTCCCAAAACCAGGGACAGTTGGCATGGTAAACACAAATATGCTGCCTTCCAGAATCGTAGATAGTTTTTGATTCATCACACCAATGATCTCATTAATGTTTTTAACCTCTCCTCTTTTATCCAGATCTTTTAATTTAATAAAGCCTACACCAAATGATGGACTGGTGGCTGAACTTAACATATCATAGCCAGAAATGCTGGTAACCCCTTCAGCGGCAGGTATGGTTTTAATTATGCTGTCAGCTTTCTTCAATGCCTTTCCGGTTCTGTCCAGAGAAGATCCGGCTGGCATCGATAAAGAAAATACGATGAAACTACCATCCTCATCCGGAATAAAACCTTTAGGCGTGGTACGCAGCATCCAGAAAGTTAAAAGCATTAGTAAAGCCAATGCACCAAAACTTGCCCATTTAAAGCGGATCAGCACTTTGATACTTTTAATGTACCGATCAGTCATTGCTGAAAAACCAGTATTGAATGCAGTAAAGAACCGGTCGCTGAACTTTGTCTTTTGAGCTGGTGCGGTATGGTTGTTTTTCAGAAATAACGCACATAATGCGGGGCTCAGTGTTAACGCATTCACTGCTGAAATCACAATAGCGATGGCCAGCGTAAACGCAAACTGTCTGTAGAATACACCCGTCGGGCCCTCCATGAAACCTACTGGTAAAAATACAGCTGCCATAACCAGTGTAATCGAAATAACCGCTCCGGTTATATCATGCATCGCCGATATAGTGGCTGGTTTTGCGGCAAGATGCTCATGTTCCATTTTTGCATGGACAGCCTCCACCACAACGATGGCATCATCCACTACAATTCCAATGGCAAGTACCAGGGCGAACAACGTTAACAAGTTGATCGAGAACCCGAATAACTGCATAAAAAAGAAGGTTCCAATAATTGCTACCGGCACGGCAACAGCAGGGATCAACGTCGATCTAAAGTCTTGAAGGAAGATAAATACCACGATAAAAACCAATATAAATGCTTCTATCAAGGTGTGTATTACTTGTGAAATCGATTGATCAAGCTGAACTTTTGTACTCAAAGGGGTTTCATATTTTAAGCCTTTGGGAAAAGTTTTTGACAGTTTCAGCATCGCTTCATTGATATCTTCCTGTACCTTGTTCGCGTTAGAACCTGCGGTTTGGTAAATAGCCATACCTGCACCGAACTTCCCATTCACCCAGGTGTCACCACTGTAGGTATAAGAACCGAATTCAACTTTTGCCACATCTTTTACACGCAATACAGACCCATCCGCATTTGCACGGATAATCATCTCTTCAAAGCCTAAAGGCTGATTAGATTTACCTTTATATTTAAGTACATATTCAAATGCTTCTTTACTGCCTTCACCGAATTTACCCGGGGCTGCTTCCACATTCTGATCCTGAATAGCTGCCATCACTTCTTGCGGAGTTAGCCCATAAGAAGCCATCTGTTCCGGGTTTAACCAGATGCGCATCGCATAATCTTTGTTTCCGAATACAGTAACGTTACCAACTCCTGTAACTCTTTTAAGTACAGGGATCACATTGATCTTCGCATAGTTTTCCACAAATGCAGCATCATATTTCTTACTGTCATCATAAATAGACATGAACATAATCATACTATTTTGCTGCTTTTGTGTAGTTACACCAATCTGAACTACTTCGGTTGGTAACTGACTAATGGCTTGCGATACCCTGTTTTGTACGTTTACTGCCGCCTGATCGGGGTCTGTGCCAAGTTTAAAGTAAACCTGAAGGCTTAGTGAGCCATCATTACTTGAAGTTGACTTAATGTAGGTCATATTCTCTACACCATTAATCGCATCTTCTAACGACGGAGCAACCGTACGCGCCACGGTTTCTGCATTTGCACCAGGATATACCGCTGTTACGAATACACTAGGCGGCGCAATTTCAGGAAATTGAGTGACCGGGAGTTTTGTAATACTTAAGAACCCAAGTATTAACAGTAAAATGGAGATCACCGTAGCCAGTACGGGTCTTTCTATGAATTTCTTAAACATGATTCATTGTGTGATGATGCCAGACAGATCAACTGCCTGGCTAATGTTAATATTATTGTTTACCGGCTTTTGCAGCAGCTGATGAAGATCCCGGAGAAATGACCATTCCCTCATGTAGACGGTCAAGTCCCATGGATACGATCTTGTCTCCAGGCTTTAAGCCACCTTTAATGATATAGTCTGTACCGCTTTTACCATCGATGTCAATCATTACTCTGCTGAGTTTATTGCTGTCTGCAAGTTTGTAGACAAACACTTTATTCTGAAGTTCCAATGTAGAGGCCTGAGGTACGAGTAAAGAGCTTTTATGAAGCTGATCAATTCTGATTTTTCCAGTATTTCCTGCCCGTAATAAGCCATCTGCATTAGGAAAGGTTGCCCTGAGCATGATAGATCCTGTGTTTTTGTCAAATTGCCCGTCTACCATATTGATACGCCCCTGATGAGTGTAAATCGTATTGTCGGCAAGGAGTAAGGAAACTGGCGGGATCTGCTTTATTTTTTCTGTCAGTGTTTTACCTGGAAACTGTGCTTTGAAATTGATAAAATCGCTTTCACCAATAGAAAAGTAAGCATAGATCTCGTGTACATCCGAAAGCGTGGTTAGGGGCTGCTGATCATTTCTTCCAACTAAACTACCCAGTCTGCGCGGAATTCTGCCAATGAAACCACTCACAGGAGCTTTAATCTTTGTGAATCCAAGATTGATCTTTGCTGATGCTACTGCCGCTTTAGCCTGTTCAAGGTTCGCTTTTGCTACATTATGAGCTGCTTGTACTGTTTTGAGTTGTATGGCAGAGACTACGTTGCTTTTAACCAGTGGAATTACTTTATCTACCTCCAGCTGTGTGTTGCTTAGTGCGGCTTCTGCGGCATGCATAACGGCAATGGCATTATTGAGTTGCTGCGTATAAGGCTGATCATTAATTTTAAATAGCAGCTCACCTGCCTGCACAAATGCACCTTCGTCAACATAAACTTTGTCGAGATAACCCTCTACCTGAGGTCTGATTTCAACATTTACTTTTCCTTCAAGGGTACCTGTATAATCTTTAGTAGTCGTTGCTGCCGATTGATTCAGCGTCATAACCGGAATTGTGGGTGGAGCTTCCTGAGCACCGGCACTTTCGTTGGCAGAGCGGCAACTGAATAAAGTAGTAAGTAGCAGTGCTGAACAGAATAAAAGGCCCGGTCTTCTCAATAGAAGAGATTTGTTTTCAACTTTCATGTGGTGATAGGATTTGCATAAATTGCGTGAACCCATATTGCTTAATGAAATACAGATTACAACGATGCAATTTTATGACTTATGTCACCAAATGAGGGAGAAGAAATAACTGAGGACGCTTTATTGGCAGATGAAACAACCCTCAGCCCAACTGAATCAGCTATCGAGCCACCTTTTAAACTGGCTTGCCTTTTCCTTACTGATATGAATATCTGCTGCGGCCGCAGGAACCAGGACAAGCTTTAATTTTCCATTGAAATAATTGTGGATACTCTCCAGGCTTTTGATATTGATCAGGTATTGCCGGTTTGCGCGGAAAAATATTGCCGGGTCCAGCTGCTCTTCAAGCTCATCCATTGTGTAAGACACGGCCTGCTCTTTTGCATCGCGGGTAACGATATTCGTGATCTTGTTTTCAGAATAAAAATAAGCGATATCGGGAACCATAATGGTCTTGTAACCATCACGATATGGAATTAGAAAACGGGAACGATAATTCGGGTTTTGTTTTTTTATAATGGCGACAACTTCTTCAATTGTTCCGGGAGATATTTTCTGCGTATGCTGTTGTTTAAATTTAGAAATACTGCCTTTTAATTCATCAATATCAATTGGTTTTAAAAGGTAATCTATGCTGTTTACTTTAAAAGCGCGTAAGGCGTATTCATCATAGGCGGTCGTAAAAATAACCGGAACAGTAATCTCAACCTGGGTAAAGATCTCAAAACAAATGCCGTCTGCAAGGCGGACATCCATCAATATCAGGTTCGGATGTGGATTTGAGCGCAGCCATTGTACACTATCGGCAATCGTATCCAGCGTTGCAACAATCTCGGTATGGCTATCTATTTCAAGCAATATCTTTTGCAAACGTATGGCATTCAATTTTTCATCCTCTATGATCAGTACATTCATCTTCTGTTATTCAGTTATTTCTAATAAGGGTAGTTTGACTATAAATGTGTTATCATTCTCGACGATCTGCGGACAGGCTTCTGATAACAACCGGTAACGGCTGATAATATTCTTTAATCCAACCCGTGTGGATGGGATATGAAAGTTGACCAGCTGCAAATTGTTTGAAACCTCAAGCCAGCCTTCTTCATTGATACAGATATTTATATGCAATGGCCGTGAACGGGAGGCCACATTATGTTTAATCGCATTTTCTATCAGTAATTGTAGGGTGATTGGCGGCACTCCTTTAATTTCGTAGTCTTCAGGAATATCTATGTTAATTTGAAGGTTATCAGATACCCTTATTTTGATCAGGTAAATATAAGAGTTGATAAACCTGATTTCATCCCTTAATGAGATAATATCTTTGCTCAGGTTAATGATCATGTAACGATATACTTTGGACAGATTATCCAGGAAAAGAAGCGCAGAATCGGGGTTTTCAGCTATCAGACTTGATAAAGTGCTGAAGTTATTAAACATAAAATGAGGGTCAAGCTGTGCCTTCAATGATTGAAGTTCAGCCTGCATAGCCACCTGGTTCAAATCATAAGCTTTAAGTTCTAATGCTGATGTTTCGAGCATTGACATTTTCCATTTGCGCAGAAAAAAATCGGCTGTGTAAATTGCACTGATTAAAGTGCTGATGATAATACTCACCAGGCAAACCTGCCAGCTAAATGTTTTGTCACTTTGTGAATAAGTATCATAATGGGGATAGACCAGGTTATCAATGTAAAGCAGCAGACTGATCACTACACCCGCACTGATAATCTGTAAGAAAAACTGGCAAACAAAGCGCAACAATGGAGACTCAATCCATGGAATATGCCGGTCCAGCCATCGGGCTATCAGCAGACTGGATTCAGTAATCAGAAAACAAACGACCATTACCCCCAGCCACTCTGTAAGCAAAGTATATATATTCTGTTCAAAATAAACATTCCAGAACGGATCGTAAGGATTGAGCAGGTAAATGAAAGTATAGAAACAGAAAAAAACGACAGGTAAAATGAAAAACCTGAAGTTTGGATAAAAAGCGCGTTCACTTATTTCTTTAGTATTCTTGGCCATAGCTTCATAGGTAGGTATTGATCAGCAAAACAGGTAATAAGCTGTAAAGCTAGTCTCGTGGCTGTTCATGCAAAGATCTTATTGACCGAACTTTATATTTATCAGGCTGAAACGTTCTTTTGAATCGCTCAGTAGTATTTATCCTGTAAGATCTTTGACAAGCGATTCAAAGATAGGGAAAACCGTATTCAATAAAAATCTGAAGACTCTTGCAGGATCTGGCAAAAATATCAGGTTTATTTCTCCACTAAAATGATTTTTCAATTTTATTCAACCACTTTAAGTGGAATTGTTTTCTGTTAAATAAAAATAATATGTAAATAAGCTAAACACCTGTCTTTTTCCGCTAACAGTTCCTATAAGTAGAATTTATTGTACATATTGTACCCCAAATAACAATTAATTAACCTTACTTATTCTAAATGAAAAGAAAACTACTCAATTTTATTGTGCTGAGTTTGCTATGCATAAGTTCTGCATTTGCTCAAAACACAACAATAAAAGGTAAAGTTACAGGAAAAGGAGATGGCCTTCCGATTCCAGGAGTATCTGTAAAAATTAAAGGAAAAACTACAGGTGCCCAAACAGATGGAAATGGTGCTTATGCAATAGGCCCGGTTACCCCAACAGATGTGATTGTTTTTTCAGCAATCGGCTATACCACAACAGAGCAGACAGTTGGCGCAAAAACTGTAATCAATGCTTCATTGAGCGAAGATGCTCAGTCATTAAGTGAAGTAGTCATTAACGTTGCCTATGGAACTGCAAAAAAAGAATCTATTACTGGTTCAGTGGCACAAATTAGCAAGAAAGAACTTGAATTAAGACCGTTAACTAATGTTAACAGTGCTTTATCCGGAGCTTCTGCTGGTGTAATGTCAAGTTCTGGTAGTGGACAGCCAGGTGCTTCCGGATCAATTCGTATCCGTGGTTTTGGCTCGATTAACGCTTCAAACACACCATTATACGTAGTAGATGGTGCTCCATATGATGGAGATCTTTCGAACCTGAACGTGAATGATATTCAGGATATTTCGATCTTAAAAGATGCTTCTGCATCTGCATTGTACGGATCTCGTGCAGCAAACGGTGTTGTTATCGTAACTACCGTCAAAGGTAGAAAAGGTAATGATCAGTTAGGCGTAAACATTACTCAGGGTGTAAGTTCAAGAGGTGTTTCTGAGTATGACAGAGTTAATGCTGCTCAATACTATCCTTTAGCATGGCAGGCTTATAAAAACAACCTGGTATATCCACAAAGTGGAAAAGGAATGTCTGATGCTGATGCAAGAGCAAAAGCTTCTTCATCGATTAAAGGTGCATTAGGCTATAACCCTTTCAATGTTGCTGATGGTGCTGTTGTAGGTACTGATGGTTTGCTTAATCCAAATGCAAAACTATTATATGATGATTTTGACTGGGTAGAGCCACTAAAACGTGTTGGTAAAAGAACTGATGCGAATATTAACTACAGTGGTGCTTCTGAAAAAGCAGATTATGTAATGTCATTAGGTTATCTTGATGATAAAGGATATATCCAGCGTTCAGATTATAACAGAATTACTGGTCGTGTGAGTGTGAATGCAAACCCATTAAAGTGGTTTAAAACAGGCTTAAATGTTTCAGGAAACCTGACTAAGTCAAATAGAGCGAGTGGTATGACTTTAAATTCTCAGGGAACCACTGGTGGAACAAGTTATAACAACGTATTCTATTTTGCACGTAATATTGGCCCGATTTATCCAGTATATATGCATGATGCTTCAGGAGCTTTTGTAACTGATAGTAATGGTGATAAGATATATGATCAGGGCGCACTTCGTCCTGCGGGCGCAAGTGGTGGAAGACACGTTGTACAAGAAACGTTATTAAACCAGGATTTAACGAAAATTAACGCACTGAGTGCAAGAACTTACGGAGAAATTACTTTCCTTAAAGACTTTAAATTCACTCAAAAGCTGAATGTAGACGTTTCAAACTATACTGCGAACTCTTATGACAATAAAATAATTGGTGACGGAGCACCTGGAGGCAGAGCGTCTAATACGAATTCAAGAACAACATCATTTACTTCAACTCAGGTTTTAAATTACAATAAGACTGTTGAGAAAAGTAATTTTGATGTCCTTTTGGGTCATGAAACTTACCAGTATCAATATAACTACATCACAGGATCAAGAAATGGTCAGGTTTTAGACGGGAATACAGAGCTGATCAACTTTACAACTACAAGTGATCTGAATGCTTTTAAAAACCTTTATAACCTGGAATCTTACTTCACAAGAGTAAATTATAACTATGATGGTAAGTATTTCCTGAACGGGTCTTACAGACGTGATGGTTCTTCTAAATTCTCACCAGAGTCAAGATGGGGTAACTTCTTTTCAGTAGGAGCTTCCTGGTTAATTACTGCTGAAAACTTTATGAAAAGTACACCTTGGGTAGATTACCTGAAATTACGTACATCATATGGTTCTGTTGGTAATGATAGAATACTTGATGCTGATGGAAATGATATCTATTATAACTATAAATCTTATTACAACTTAAACTACAACAATAACAAAGAAGGTGGATTAGCTTTAAACACTTTAGAAACACGCAAATTGAAATGGGAAACTAACTATTCTACTGACATTGCATTAGAATATGGTTTGTTCAAAAACAGGTTACGTGGTACTTTTGAGGTATTTGACAGAAGATCAGATAATTTGTTATTTAATGTTCCACTTCCAGTTTCTAATGGTGTTCCAACTGTTGCAAGAAACATTGGAAGTATGTATAACAAAGGCCTTGAGATTGAAATTGGCGGAGACATTATCAAAGGAAAAAACTTCCAATGGGCTGCTAATATTAACTGGACTGCGGTTAAAAACAGTGTGACGAAATTACCAGAAGAAACACCAACAATTATTGATGGAGTTACAAAATTAGAAGTTGGTCATTCAAGATATGATTTCTGGTTGAGAAAATGGAGAGGTGTAGATCCTTCGGATGGTGTTTCATTGTATGTAAGAGATAAAAATATCCCTGTTGGTAATCCTGCACAAAGCAGAACTATTGATGGTGTAGATTATACGACTAATCCTAATAATGCTGAGTATGGTTATGCAGGTACTGCTATTCCTAAATTTGCAGGTAGTATTACCAATACATTTACTTACAAAGAATTCCAGTTCTCTTTCATGGTGAACTACCAGGTTGGCGGTAAAGTTTATGATTCTGCATATGCAGGTTTAATGGGCTATAGCAGATATGGTGGTGCATTACATGTTGATGCATTAAATGCCTGGAAAAACCCGGGAGATATTACTGATGTTCCTCGTTTAGATGTTGGTCAGTCTGCTTTCAATAATGCTGCTTCAGATCGCTGGTTAATTGATGCGTCTTACCTGGCTTTCAGATCAGCTACTCTTTCTTATAACCTGCCAAAAGCATTAATTGCTAAAGCAGACCTTAAAAATGCAAGAGTATATGTTGGTGGAGAGAACTTATTCTTATTGTCTAAACGTAAAGGTTTAGATCCAAGTTATTCTTATAATGGAACTACGTCGGCTGGTTATTCACCAACACGTACAATTACATTGGGACTAAATGTTGCATTTTAATTAAATAGCAGAAATGAAAAATATAAAATATAAATTCCTTCCTTTTTTATTGATTGCATTGACTTTTGCATCATGTAAAAAGTCTTTTTTGGATACAAATCCAACAGATAAGGCGGATGATGCAGCTGTATTTAAAACTACAGACAATGCAATGGCTGCTCTAAACGGTATTCACAGGATGTTGTACAGACAATTTGATGATGCTAACCAGGATCAGGGTGGAGAATCAGGTATGAAGATCAACCTGGACATGCTTGGAGAAGATTTAGTAATGACTACTGCTGGTAATGGCTGGTACAATAACACGTACAAATGGAATGACCATAGAAACGCTTCCAGTACAACGGATAAATATGCGTATAAATTCTATTATACGATTATTGCAAATGCGAATCAGATCATTGCTAAAGTAAACGGTGTTGAAGGCGAACAGGCAACGAAAGATGCAATTATGGCCGAAGCATTAACTTACAGAGCATGGGCACATTTCCTGTTGGTTCAAATTTATTCGAAGCGTTATGATGCAGCTGGAAACAATACACAACCAGGTGTGCCAATCGCATTAGCTACTGATGTTACTGCAAAACCAAGAGGTACAGTTGAAGGTGTTTATACACAAATCAATAAAGACATTGATGCGGCTATTGCTCTTTTTACTACAAGTTCAGCAAGAGCAAATAAAAGTCACTTTGATTTAAGAGTTGCAAAAGGTATCAAAGCAAGAGTTGCATTAACTCAAGGTTTATGGACTGTTGCAGCCTCGAATGCTGTAGAAGCAAGAGCAGCAAGCAGCTTAATGACTAATGATGAATACAAAAGCGGTTTTAATAATAGTGCAAACCAAGAGTGGATCTGGGGAAGTAAACAAGTTGAAGATCAGACTTCTTATTTCTCTTCTTTCTTCGCTTATATGTCTGCGAATTATAACTCTTCTAACATCAGAACAAACCCTAAAGCGATTAACAAATTATTGTATGATAAAATCGCTGCAACTGATGTAAGAAAAACATTATGGGATCCGACAGGTGCAGATAAGACTTTCCCAGTTCCACCAAGTGGAGTGAGAAAACCATACATGAACAGAAAGTTTCTTGCACCAGGAGCTACTAGTATAGGTGATGTGGCGCATATGCGTGCTGGTGAAATGTACCTGATTGAAGCAGAAGCTTTGGCCAGAACCGGACAAAATGGTCTTGCGCAAGCAGCATTGTATAAATTGGCTGTGAACAGAGACCCTAAATATGTATTGTCAACCAATACTGGTGAGGCTTTGATCAATGAGATCTTAATTCAGCGCCGTGCTGAGTTATGGGGTGAGGGATTCCGTTTTACGGATCTTAAACGTCTGAACTCTGCATTGGACAGAACTAATTCTAACCATACCAATGAGCTGGCACAAACCTTAAGTGAGGTTGCTGGTGATCCAAAATGGCAATGGTATATCCCACAATCTGAAATCAATGCTAATCCAGCGATTGGTCCAGGTGGACAGAATCCATAATCATATTTAAAATTAAAAAAGCGGCTATTCTTTTGGGAATAGCCGCTTTTTATTTGGCAGAAATTTAATATTGTGCTTTCAGGATTGCTGCAAGCTCCCGCAGCGTTTTGTTTTTTGCAGAGACTTTTGCCGGCTCGGGTTTCCCCTGGCTGTACAGCTCCATGGTGTACGTTCCTTCAGTATCACCCGGCTTGTAGACAAAGCCTTCTAATTTGCCTTCATAAAGCTCACAATGGCCCATATAATTCTTTACTTCATTACGCTCCTGTAAAAACGCGATCATGTCTGCGGTTTCCAGCGGAGTGGTATCATATAAACTTAAGGATAACCGCTGTAACATCCGGCTGTTTTCCCGATCATGATCTTTAGGTTCTTGCTGTACGGATTTTGCCTGTTCTATATACAGCTTATTGTTTTTCTGAAAATAGGAATAAGGGCGGTTTTTATCGATTTTATTACGATCCGAAAAATTATAATAGCTGTATTCGGTTACTTTTCCTGATTTTTTTTCGGGAGCTATGGTTTCTATTTTCCGGCCTTCCGGAGTAAAAGTTATCTTCAAGCTATTCCTCCCGAAATCTTCCAGCAGATACCCCTGTGCAACAGGACTGACTTTCAAAAGAATGCCAGTATTCTCTGCAAAAATAAGCACTCTGAATAAAACTGTTTTTGTATTTTTAACGGTACGGATCAGCTCAGCCATTGCGCGTTGTTGCTTCATGTCAACGGGAATAATTTCTATTCCAGTATCAAGTTTGCCGTTGATAAAGGTATTTTTAGCATCCAGCTTTACCTCAGAAAACTCCTGATGATCTTCTGCAAGGATCTTATTAAATAAATCATTGTACCATTGCTGTACCAATACGCCCTGCTGATAATAATTGTAGACTACCCATTCGGAACCCGATCTTTTTTCTTTGAAAAAACCATTGTAGGGTTTTCCGGATTTAAGATCGCCGACCAGATATTCAGTATGATTTGTATGGCCAAAATAAACCGGGTTGGCCCCTTGTTTAATGACATCTGGGATCTGAAAATTAACAGAGAGCTGTTTCACAAGCTGATGTTGTGCATTTTCACAATCATAACAATTAATACGTTCTCTGGATAAGTCCTTGTTTTTAATGCATTTAAACTCGCTTTTTGTAGTCGTAACTTCATTTTTGCTGTTTAAATAGCGCGTTTCATCGTCCACTTGTTGCGCTAAAGTAAGCAATGGTGTCATCAGCAATAAGAGTATTAATTTATACATATGATATTTATAGTATAACAGTAAGCAGAGTTGAATGTTTCCTGTTATTTCTTCAAATAATCATTTAGCTTCTCAGTAATCATTAATACCTTAGCAGCATGTCGTCGCATCATATAGTCAGAGAAAAACAGGAGCCAGCCTTATATATTCACAATCTGGGCAATTTTGAGGAGGAATACCTGGGACAAATCCTGGAATGGAGTCCTACTTTAATAGTCAACAGCGCAATTTATGAGAAAGTCCTCAGCCTGGGGCTAAAAGTAGATGTGATCCTGAATGCTACCGGTGAACTTGCTCCGCAGGAAAACACAAAGTCTATTATGGGCCCCGGCGATGAATATAATACCGTATTAAACTACCTGATTTCAGAAAAGTACCCTGCGGTAAATATTATTGATGAACAGAAAGCCCTGTCAGACCTGGCTTTTTACCTGCCTAAAATTAATATTGTTTTATTCAGTGCAACGGAGAAGTCATATGCGGTTAAAACTGGATTCAATGTCTGGAAACCTGCCGGAAGTCTGTTCCTGATTGATGTGGTTTCTTATTTCGAAGCCACTAACCTGATGCAAAAAGACGAACGGGAATTTGAAGTGGTGAAAGATGGTTTTGTAGAATTCACTTTCGCTACGGAATATGTATTCTTAACGGAAAAAATATGATTACACTAAGAAAAGCGAAAGAAGACGATCTGGCAATCATCCAGCATATAGGAACTTCAACCTATGGCCCTACTTATGGCCATATTCTTGATCAGGTGCAGATTGATTATATGCTTGACAAATTTTACAGTATCACTTCTTTAACGAAACAGCTGATGGAAGGCCATACTTTTTTAATTGCACAGGATGGTGATCAGGATCTTGCCTTTGTATCTTATTCAACAACAGAACATAAAGAACATATTGTTGCCAAACTGCATAAATTATATGTTTTACCTGAGGCTCATGGAAAAGGCCTGGGTAAGCTCTTAATGAATGAAGTGAGAAATAAAGCTATGGAAGCCGGTGCGGATAGCCTGGAATTAAATGTAAACCGTTACAATAATGCAAAAGACTTCTACGAAAAGATAGGTTTTGTGGTTAAAGAAACCGTCGACATTGAAATTGGCAACGGTTTCTTTATGAATGATTATGTGATGGCACTGCCATTAACAACCTTAAAACCTGCTTAATTAGTTAATTTAGGTATTCTGGTTGGTGTATCTGTTCCTTTTACGATGGTAATTGCGCTTTTAGCAATTGCTTTGATCGTTAACAAGATGTTCTCAGTATCCAGTGTGCTGTATTCATCCTTTACCGTATGGTAAAGCTTGTCAATATCTATCTGGTCAGTACTGATGGTATGTGCAGGTACGCCTAATGCGGCAAGTGTCGCATTATCGCTCCTATAAAATAGATTCTGCTGTAAATAAGGATCCGGATGGAAAGTAAATGCTGATCCTTCCAGGTTTTTTTGCAGGATCTTTCCAAAATCAGATTTATCGTAGCCTGTAATAAAGGCCGTGTTTTTACCAAACTTACTTTCTTTACCGATCATCTCGATGTTAAACATCGCAACCACCTCATCAGGGTTTAATTGCTCAGAGAAATACTTGGCACCAAAGCCGCCAATTTCTTCTGCTGTAAAGGCAACAAAAATAAGAGTACGCTCATTATTGTTCAGTTTCTTGTAGTATTTGGCAAGAGCGATCATCGCTGTAGTACCAGAAGCATCATCATCTGCGCCATTTGCAATACTATCCTGATCTGCTGAATGAATAATACCCAGGTGATCATAATGTCCCGAGAATACGACTAATTCTTTCGCTTTTGACTTTCCGGGAATAATTCCGGCAACGTTAAATAAAGACAATTTGCTGGCCTTGTTTTTTAAGGATACCGTAAAGTTCTTTACCGTTGTATCTGGAGATAATACCAGGACTAAAGCAAACTTGTTGGTCTCATGCATCATCTTTTCATCTACAACAGCTGCTTTTGAAAGGTATGACTTTAACTCATTAAATTCTTTGGTGAATTTTGGATCTACCAGGACCAGTTTTGTTTTTTTATTACGGACTAAAAGTCTGTACTGCTCTCTGAAGGTTTTTGAAGAATCAAGTCTTACCCATCCGTCTCCGCCGGTATTATCGAAATCCAGGCTCTCGCTTGTATTTCCCCAAACGGCAAAATCAGCAGGGACAATCACTTTCCCATCAACTGATACCTGACCTGAAGCTGGTTTAAGCTCATACTTGTAAAAAGTTTGTCTGTAGCCTGTAGCTCCTTTTAGTGGCTGCAAGCCTATTTTTTTAAATTCACCTTCAATAAAAGTTGCCGCCTTATCAATCCCGGGGCTGAATGTTGCTCTGCCCTGCATGTCATCACTACTCAGGGTTTTGATCAGATTGTCTACATAATCTTTAGTGATAATTTTATCAATGTCCTGGGCTGATGCCGTTCGGGCGATAAAAAGTAAAATCAATGGGTAATAAAAGTATTTCATCATAATTTAGTTAATAGTTCTTTTTCTCTTGCAATAGTGGTCGCTACCCGGGTATCGTGTACGCCATCGGTCACTTCGATTTCAAAATCCTTATCCTTTTCAGAAGTATGTATCTGGCTGGTCTCCAGGTTTTCCACAGACCTGTCATATGGGCCTCTTGAACTCATCATTTTTACAAATACCGGCAGGCACTCAAAAAAGATAAATAACAAGCCGATAAATGTGACCGCTAATGCAGTTGTTGTATCCCGGGTACCATCTGTATTAAAGCTCAACTGGCCCAATGCCCAGTTACGGTCGGCAAAACCGGCAATACTGGTCAGGCTGTCCAGTTGTTTTCCTGTGTAAAGCCGCTCTGATAGTAAACCATCAAACTGCTTTCTGCCATCTACAAAACGCTCCATTCTCCTTACATCTGAATTCAGAGAATCCAGATTTTGCTGCCGCTGTTTGAGTTCCTCCTCTTTCCGCTTCGCATAAGGCCCATACCCCATTACGCCGGATGTTTCAGTCGTTTTGGTTCCGAAGACTTCAAAGTTAAGTTTTTGCCGGTCAGATTTGATACCATTTTCCAAAGAGTCCCTTTGGGCCTTGGATTCGTTCAGTTTGTTGAGCTCGATAGTATATTTATTAGTAAATGCTTTATTCAGGGTGTCAATCTTTGAACGCTGGTTGTTCAGGTAACTTACCTTAAGCCGCTCTTTAATCTCTTTGTCAAAAATTTTAAGCTCTAAAGGACGCGAAATCACCATGCCGATCATAATAGCCAGTAATATACGTGGTGTGGCCTGAAAAATCTGTTTGGTAGCAGAAGAATTCTTGTTGATACTGGATACAATATAACGGTCCATATTAAAAATGGCAAGCCCCCAGAGGATACCGAAAAATATGGCGAAAAGCACGGCGGCAGTGTCGCCTTTAAAAACAAAATACATGGCATATCCACCAGACAAGGCGGCGAATAAGCCAGTGAAAAAGATAGTTGCGCCGATACCAACATATTTATTATGTTCAGTAGGGTGCTTCTCTAATGTAGGCTGGTGTATACCAGAACAAAACCAAAAGAAACGTGACAGGGCATCCATAGTAACAAAGTTAAGAAAGAATACTATTAAACGCCCGGCATTCTTAGTTGTTACAAGCCGTCAGTTAAAACCATAAATTTTGACTTGCATTTAGCAGATAAGTTGTTGATAAACTTTATATTTGACCATTATTCGTGGATCATAAGCCATCCATTTAAAAGCTTTGAAGATGAAAGAAATTAGCGTAGAAGAATTAAAACAAAAAATAGATAACAAGGAAGATTTTCAACTGATTGATGTAAGAGAAACTTTCGAATACGATACTTCAAACCTTAACGGAGAGAATATTCCTTTAGGAGGGATTTTGATTGAAGTGGAGAAGATTGCAACCGATAAACCAGTAATTATGCAATGCAGAAGCGGTAAACGCAGTGCAGCAGCAGTAATGCAATTGGAGCAGCTGCATGGTTTTACAAACCTTTACAATTTAAAAGGCGGTATCCTTGCATGGCAGGCTGCATTTGATCCTGGAATGCCAGTTTATTAATAAGATGAAGAAACAAATCGCATTAAATACATTTTATACCCTGGGTATTGTGATTTCTGTAATCGGCCTTAAATGGGCTTTCCAGAACGCAAATTATCCTGTTGTTGCTTTGTTGATCGCTACAGGTTTATTTTTCATTTACCTGAAGATCAAGATTGTCAAAGAAGTGAGAGCTGGTATCAAAGAAAAACAAAATATCGTGAATAATTCTTCCCCTGTTAAGGAAGAAACAAACTAGGAGAAAGACCTTCCAGCCCTAAGCCTGGAAGGTCTTTTAATATATACTTGCCTTCGTGCAGGGCAGGTGGCTCAAATGGATTGTTCTTAGTCAGAAAAGGGCCATCAAGATCTGCCCAGTCACATAATGGCGCTAAAGCCAGTCCGGCCTGAGTAGCAATCGAAGTCTCACTCATACAGCCAATCATGACCTTCATTCCATAAGAGCGGGCTTTTAAAATCATCTGATGGGCTTCATACATTCCACCGCTTTTCATCAGTTTAACATTGATGCCATGATAAGCTCCCTTAATATGGTCAATATCACTTAATCGTTGTACGGCTTCGTCTGCGAGGATTGGAATTGGACTGCGCCCTGTTAACCAGGCATTCCCTTCTATATTTGCCTTGTCCATCGGTTGTTCAATCAGTACTGCCCCCTGGTCATGTAACCAGTAAATCAGGTCTATGGCCATTTTTCGATCTGTCCAGCCTTGGTTAGCGTCTATATAAAGCGGTAAATTGCTTACGCTTCTGATTGCATTGATCAGTTCTTTATCATGACCTGATCCCAATTTGACTTTGAGTACTTTAAACCCTTTTGCCTCAGTAACTTTTTCTTTAATCAATTCTGGTGCGGCAATTCCTATCGTATAAGAAGTAACAGGCATTTTTGCCGGATCGGCTTTATAGATTTCAAAACATGGCTTTTGCAGGATCTTTCCATTGATATCGTTCAGCGCGATGTCAATAGCAGCCTTTATCGCTGGATTACCAGCGTCAATGCTGTCCAGGTAGGCCGTAAACTCTGCGAAGTTAAAAGGTTGCTTAAAACGTGCCCAGTCTACTTTTTGCAGGAATGCTTCTGCCGAACTATAACTTTCACCTAAATAGGGAACCATAGAAGCTTCGCCATAACCGTCAATATTTTCATAAGTAAGCTTTAATAACAATAAAGGAGTACTTGTTCTGGTGAATCCGGCTATAGTGAAAGGATGTTTAAGTTCCAGGTTGAAAGAAATATGAACTGCTTGCATGTGTTTTAAAAGCTTTTGGTAATATCAAAGTTAAAAAATGGGTGCCTCACCGAATGTAAAAATAATATCCCTAATATTGCGCTTAATATGACTAACACAATCTATCAGCCGTTTAAAAACTTCGACTTTAAATTCAAAAACTGCTTTTTGAGCGGAGATACTTTTGATGTACCTGTGATACAGACCAATGTATTGCCTGCATGGTTATTGGAAGTTGCGAATTTTAGCGGTAACGAACAGATTAAATTGTTAGATGAGTCTATCAGGTCATATAATACATTGAAAGTACCTGTAAGTGAAGAGGTGTTGCTTAATTTTATCGGCCCGCTGGAAGATAAGATAGCAGCGGCATTTGCAGAAGGGTTTGCCGGAGTTTCAAAACTGGAAGAAATGGATCTGTTTAAATGGATAGGTAAGTTTCTTTACAGCCTGATCTATATCGAGATGAATGCTGCGGTTAATTTGCAGCAATTAAGCGATGACGGATTAAATATGTCGCAGGGGCTGATGCATAAATTCGGCAATTTGCAAACTATGATCCAGAGTATTTACCGCAGTGTAGTACTGGAAGATTTTACCCCCTGGTCTTTTGTAATTGTACCGCTGGAGCAGGATGATATTCCCTTCAGTTTCAGGGACGAGATCAATACGCTTACTTTCTCTTTAAAACTTAAAGATTTTGGGATCATTGCCTGCTTGCAGGATAACGGGACCAATAAAAGATATCACCAGGAAATTCTGGATCAGATTGCAGGACAGCGCTTAACAGACCAGCAGTTTGAAGAATTGTGTGCAAGGTTCTTTTACTCTGCCTACCTGTTCAACCGTTTACCGGAATATACGATTATGCCTGTGGATGGATCAATCTATATTGATGCCATGCCTTTAAGAGGAACAACTAATAAACCATTATTTGACGTTTGGCAGCATAAAATTTATGCGCAGGTTTTAGAGACCGTCTGGAAACCCTGGGGAAATCTGCTGATGGAAATCAGAAAAGATCCCTTAGCACCTACAAGCTACTTCAACCCGCCTTCTCTGCCAGCTACGGATTAACCTCCGAAACGGGCAGTAATGGTTTCAATAAAATGAGGGACAATACCTGGCACAACTAATATCGTGATGACGATACCAGTAATTGCACCAAATAAATGCGCATCATGGTTAATATTATCTCTGGAACTTTTTGACATATAATAAGAGTAAACCAGGTATAATACACCAAATAATGCTGCCCAGATTGGGATTGGTAATGGAAATATCATTAAGGTATTCAGTGGATAGAACAGGATATAACTGAACAATACTGCGGAAATTGCTCCCGATGCGCCCAGGCTATGGTAATGATAATCATCTTTATGTTTGATCACTGAAGGAATATCACTTAAAATCAAACCGATAAAATAGATCAGTCCAAACCTCAGGCTTCCTACTGTAGCTTCCAGTGAGAAAGCGAAAAAATAGAAAGTAAACATGTTAAATGCAAGGTGCATCCAGCTTCCGTGTATCAGGCCGCTGGTTAACAGCGTATAAACATTGCTTCTGCGGTATACGCTGTAAGGATGAAGCATAAACTTTCCATACAGGGAACTGTCATTAAAAGCATATATACTTGTCACCAGTGTGAAAATGAAAATCAGAGAAGCGACAGGTGTGTTGATCAGATATTCTTGTATCATATGGGTATTCGTATCGGATTATAAATTATTGCAA
This sequence comes from Pedobacter cryoconitis, assembly GCF_014200595.1. NCBI lineage: Bacteria > Pseudomonadati > Bacteroidota > Sphingobacteriia > Sphingobacteriales > Sphingobacteriaceae > Pedobacter > Pedobacter cryoconitis. Next base: position 179,048 of record NZ_JACHCG010000005.1, on the reverse strand, counting down.
TCTAGCAATTGGATAGCGTAAATGTGTTTTTTCATAGTAATTTGAATTTTGATATACAAATTCAAGTTGCGCTGAAGGATTCTGGGCAAATGTACTATCTTTTATTTTCTTTTGATTCAACCTGGTTTTAAGCTCAGGATCATCTTTTAACAGCCCGGTGGCTGTGTCTTCAAAAACATAAGCGGAGTAATGTTCTTTCTGATCCAGTACAGAGTCAAAGAAATTCCAGTTAAAGAAAGAATCGGTAGCCTGTGGTTCGAGGGTTTCCATAATATACCTGTTTTGCGGCTGATCCACATAAACCAGGTAATCTCCTTTATAGAATTTTAAGGTCTGTTTCTTGGTACTCAGTTGCACGTTATTGTGAATATAATGCCCCTCATAAGGTCTTGATGCTGTTTTATAATCTTCGATATAGTAAACATCGACTGCAAGCTCTTTATCTTCCTGAAGTTCCTGTACCCTGACTCCGTTTAATTTTAGCAAGCCGATTACCTTGTCCCATGCTTTGGGAATGACGTAAGCCGCTGGTTTTGCTACAGTAAGCTGCGGTTCAAACTTATTCCAGTATTTGATCTTTTTTGTATAAGGATCATTCCGGTCATAATAAAGCCTGTCAGCACCACTTACTGCACTGGGTTTATATTTTGCAGCAAAGCCTTTAAATGTAATCAGTTCGTAGGTAGTTTCATTGAGTTTCCAGTTCAAAGGGAATTCTTTTTGTATGGAAGCAGCTTCATCAGCTTTACGCTTGTTTTCCCCGATAATTTTTGCATCTCTGCTCACCAGGTCAACATAAGTCTGAAGTAATTGATAGGTAGACTCAACTCTTTTCTGATAAGCCTTTAACATATGCGTTTCTGGCATAAAGCCAATACTATTGTGTAAAGCTGCATAACCGGTTGAGTAGCGTGGAGTCTCCAGAAAACCCGTGATTCCGGCATCTGGTGTGGCTTCTACCGAGTTGATATAAGGAATGAGTTCATATCCTTTTTTCTTCATTCCCGCATATAAAGCCGGAACCATAGTTTTGGTCAGGTACTCCGCTAAAATAGGGTTTAACTTATCTTTTTGCGTAGGGATCAGCGTCATTGTATATTGATAATCGGCGCCATTGCTGGTATGGGTATCTACAAAGATCTCTGGTTGCCAGGTATTGAATATTTCCTGAAAGGCAGCCGAGTTTTTGGAATCGGTTTTAATGAAGTCCCTGTTCAGATCGTAATTTTTGCTGTTTCCCCTGAACCCATAAGCTTCAGGCCCATTTTGATTTGCTCTGGAAGTACTGCTGCGGTTAAATGACCCGTCTATATTGTAAACTGGAATAATACAGATCACAACGTTATCAGGCAGACGGTTATCTTTTAATAAATCTCTTGCCAGCATCATGGATGCGTCTATACCCTCAGGTTCACCGGGATGGATCCCATTATTAATTAATAAGATTCTTTGGTTATTCTTTCGGAGTTGGGCAGGATCAAAGACTTTATGCTTTGATAAGACCAAAAGGTGAAGTGGTTTTCCAAAATCAGTCGTTCCATAAGAAAGGAGCTTTGCCTGTGGAGATACTTTAGCCAGTTGTTTGTAATAAGCGATAGCCTGCTCATAAGTGGCCGTTTGATTTTTATTACTAAGCTCGTAAGGCGTTTGCTGTGCAAATGTTTCCATCGTTAGCAGAATTAAAGACAATAAAAGATATTTCATTGATATGCATTTATAAAAGTACTCCGCATTGTTCCAGGTTAAAAGCGCCTGAATGTTTTCTTATACAGGCCCAGTTTTCCGAAACTGTATTTAAATCCAATAGTATAAAAGTTATAGATATCAGGTGTCCCGGATTTGTGGGTCAAAGATGAATTATCATAACCATCCAGTCCTTCGCCCAGGGTTATATTACTCTGGCAATTAATATTCAGGGTGTATCTGTAAAAACCTTCCCGGTCCGGAAAAAAGAAGTTGATCCCCAGGTTTAACGGAAAATATACATCATTTGAACTGTCTTCTCCGGGATATGGATGGTCAGGGTCTTTTACATTTACCCGCCTGATCCCTGTCATCTTATTTTGTATAATTCCCAGTCCACTGCCAAAATACAGGCCTCTGAGTTTGCCAGAAAGGCTGTTATAGTCAAAATCTATAAATTGTCCCAAAGATATTTTTCCATTCACAGACACGGCCTGGTAACCATTGATGAACTGTCTGTCGTCGGGGGCCGCATTGACATCCCCTCCGTTGATTTCTCCTTTTTGAAGTTCCAGGCCAAGGCTAAGATAGGGGGTGAATAAATAGTCAAGCGTAGCATATCCGGCCAGTCCGAAGTCATGTTTTTTAAGATCTGCGAAAGATTGGGTAATACCAGCGCCGGCACCAACAGAAAACTTGTAAAAATTTGATTGTGCAAAAGACGAAAATGCTAATGCCGAAAATAAGGTTGAAATAAGTATCCTTTTCAAGTTATGCTGATTGTTTATAGATAAAATATCATCTTTGGTTATCTTTAGCCTTTTAAGAAACTGTTTGAATATATTTAAAAACAGCTTCTGAATTTACTGACTAAGAAGGCCTTTACTTTTTTTTAAAATTATGCTAAAATATCATAACACTGGTAATTCTTTACAAAATAGATTTACTGAATACGTAAAAATAGATACACAGTCTGATCCTGAATCTTTAAGCGTCCCTTCGACTGAAAAACAGAAGAACCTGGGTAAGGTACTGGTTGCTCAATTATTGGAGCTGGGAATAACAGATGCACACCTGGATGAATATGGTTATGTGTATGCGACTATCCCTTCCAATACGACTAAAGATGTTCCTGTAATCTGTTTCTGCTCACATATGGATACTTCTCCGGATTGCAGCGGATATGGTGTAAAACCGATTATCCATACCAATTACCAGGGGCAGGATCTTGTTCTTCCTGATGACCATTCAGTGGTTTTGAGAATGAGTGAGCATAAAGATTTGAAAGACCAGATTGGCAATGATATTATCACTGCAAGTGGTACTACATTACTAGGAGCAGACAATAAAGCTGGTTTAGCTGAAATTATGGAAGCTGCTGCGTTTTTGATGCAGCATCCTGAACATAAACATGGTAAAATAAGGATCCTTTTTACGCCTGATGAAGAAATTGGAAGAGGTGTCGATAAAGCTGATCTGGAGAAACTTGGTGCAGATTTCGCCTATACTATCGATGGGGAAACCTGTGGTTCTATTGAAGATGAGACTTTTTCTGCTGATGGAGCAGTTTTAACTATACATGGTATTAGTTCTCATCCGGGTTTTGCGCGAGGCAAAATGGAAAGTGCGATCAAGATTCTGAGTGATATTATCAGTGCTTTACCAAAAGATACCTTAACGCCAGAAGCTACTTCGAAAAAAGAAGGATTTTTACATCCGGTTACGATGCAGGGGAATGTAGAACAAGCAGAAGCACATTTTATTATCCGTGATTTTGATGATGCTTTATTAGCTGAACATGGCCGCACGCTGGAAACCATTGTTAAACAAGTGATTGCTGCTTATCCGAATGCTACCTATGAGCTTAAGATCAGGGAACAGTACCGCAATATGAAAAAAGTACTGGATCAGCATCCACAAGTATTGGAATATGGCGTGCTGGCAATTGAACGTACAGGTATTCCGGTTAAAAGACAAAGTATCAGAGGTGGAACAGATGGTTCAAGATTATCTCTGATGGGCTTACCTTGTCCTAACGTATTTGCAGGAGAACATGCTTTCCATGGCAAGCAGGAATGGGCTTCCGTACAAGACATGGAAAAAGCAGTGGAAACTATTATCAATATTGCGCTGATCTGGGAAGAAAAGAGCAACTAAACTATTTCAGGTACATTGCTGCTAAAAGCTCGTAAGAGCGGATGCGTTCTTCGAAACCTTCGGTGATCGTAACAGCCATCAGCTCGTTTACTTTGTAATCAGCCAGCAATGTATCTATTTTTTCTTTCAATACATCTGGTGTTCCGATTAACATCCTTTGCCTGTTATGGTCTATTCTTTCCTGTTCGGCAGCGTTATAAGTTACATGTTTAATGTCATTGTAGGCAATTGGATATAATCTGCCTCCTTTTTCAAGTTGCAGATATCTGTAGTCCATTACGGCCTGCTGACGGAAGATAATTTCCTCACTTTCTGAGCAAAAAACACCTATACCTACATTTACTTCAGGTTCTGCTTTATCAATTGATGGCTGGAAACGGTCGCGATAAATCTGAACAGATTCAGGGCCGCCCAGCGGATTAATAAAATGGGCAAAAGACATTCCCATGCCAAAATGTGCTGCAAATAAACCACTCTGTCCACTCGAACTTAATAACCACATCGGTGGTACGGTTGCTGCTTGCGGAATAGCAATGATTTTTTCCTGTATCGTGCCTGGTTCTCCGGAATCATGCAGGTAGTTTCTCAGGTCATTCAGCTGCTCTAAAAAGTCCTGTTCTCTCCACTGGTTAGACGGATTAAGTACGCTGGCAGTAATCCGGTCTGTGCCGGGAGCTCTGCCTAGTCCAAGATCGATCCTTCCCGGGAAAAGTACTTCAAGCATACGGAAGTTCTCCGCTACCTTTAGAGCACTGTGGTTAGGAAGCATAACGCCTCCTGATCCTAATTTTATATTTTTAGTCTGACCAGCCAGGTGTGCAATCAGAATTTCGGGGGTTGAGCCGGCAAGTGCTGTCGTATTGTGATGCTCAGAAACCCAGAAACGGGTATAACCGAGGTTGTCCGCCATTTTTGCGAGCTCAACGGTTTCCTGTATGGCCTGTTGTGCGGAAACACCTTTTCTAACAGGTGACTGATCAAGAATGCTTAATTGAATTGAAGGATTACTCATATGGACAAATTGTATCACAAAAATACAATGTCTGTTTCTGGCAAATGAGTTTCTTAATTATTGTGACTTCCAGATTATTGAGTGACCCTCATTTCTGCAAGATACTGATCCTGGCCATCATCAAATAGCAGGTGACATTCCCAGCCACATTCTTTAGCGATCTGTTTCAGCAGCTGAGGATCAAGGTATAACCAGTTGAACCATTCTCCTTTTTGATCTTTATATTCGTATTGATAAGCAATCTCCCCGTGATATTTACCAGCAGGTTTCTCCATATCTTCATATAAATAGGAAATGTCCGAAGTATCAAATAATAATTGTCCGTCTTCGTTTAACAGGGATTTTGCGTGATTGAGGAATGTTTTGAAGCCATCAATTGTACCTGTCAGTCCAATTCCGTTCATCAGGAATAATAAAGTATCAAACTTTTCTCCCTGGTAACTGAAAACATCTCCTTGTACCGCATGCTGTACGCCTCTTGTTTTCATGATTTCTACGGCAATTGGTGAAATGTCCAATGCGATCACATCAAAGCCGCGTTCTTGCAGAATAAGAGCATGACTGCCTGCTCCTCCGCCAACGTCAAGTACTCTGCCCTCACAAAGATCCATCGCTTCCAGTTCTATGTCCGGCATTTCTTCTTCTGTACGAAAAAAGATGTCCACAGGCATCTCTTCCGGTTCATCATAAGAATTATGCAGCAATAGTGTTGCTGCGGTACCATTTGTAAACTGATCTTGTAAAGCACTTCCGAAAACGTCCATTGGGGGCAAAGGTATTAAATTATTTTTTCTGAAGGACGGCGTCTTCTGCCCCCTGATAGCTATTGCTATTATATTCCAGTCTTGTTTTAGGCAGGCTGTCCGGATAGTTCGCTCTGATAAAAGCAATCATTTCTTCACGGACATAACAACGAAGATCAAATGCCTGAGAAGAATTGCGTGCACTCATTAAAAAACGAACTTCTACTGTATTTGCTTTATTGTCTGTGAGCTGTACGACATTAACCCTTTTATCCCATAAAGGATGATCAGTCAGTAACCTCGTTAATTCATCCCTTAGCGGTGGAATAGGAATTGTATAATCGAGGTATAGAAAAACAGTCCCTAATAATTGCGCGGATACCCTTGTCCAGTTCTGGAAAGGTTTTTCGATAAAATAGGTAATTGGTAAAATCAATCGCCGCTGATCCCAGATGTTGACCACAACATAGGTCAGTGTAATTTCTTCGACCCGGCCCCATTCTCCTTCAACAATCAGGACGTCATCAATACGGATAGGCTGTGTAAAAGCAATCTGAAAGCCTGCAAGTAAATTACCCAATGATTTTTGAGCGGCGAAACCAATAATAATACCACCTATCCCAACACCTGTCAGTAAACCTGTACCGATTTTGCGCATACTTTCAAAACTCAGCAGAATAATGGAAACAGTAACCAGGATAATCAATGAGACTACAAATTTCCGTATAAATTGTAATTGTGTCCTGATCTTTCTTTCCTTCAGGTTATCCTCTTTATTAAGATCGTACTTATGATAAAAATAATCTTCGAGTACTTTAATAATCCGGATAAGGACTAAAGCAAATATGATGGTCAGGGATATCTCTGTAATTCTGCTCAGCTGCGCCATGATGGATTCATTCATGACCATCAAACTCAACGATATATTCAGGAATAATAGCGGTATGAAAAGACCGACGGGCCCATTTAAATGTTTAATGATGGACTGAATCTCAAATGTTGCCCAGTATCTTGCGAAAAACTTAAAGACTTTCCGGATAATTATGGTCAGTATAGCGCCCAGCGCGCAACTGCTTACTGCAATGATTATGTTTTGCAGGAATTGCGGTACCGGGTAACCAAAAAATTCATTTAAATGCTCCATGCAGGTTCAGTCTCGCAATCAAATACCTGGTGGTATTCAGGAATAACTACATGTTTAAATCCATGTTCATTTAGTCTTTTGGCAAAATGCTGCTGTACCGGATATTCTCCGTGTACCAGGAAAAGCTGTTTAACCAGCGCAGGGTCCTGAGAAGAAAGGAACTGAAGCAAATCTTCATAATCGCCATGTGCACTCATCGAGCGGATAGAACGAACTTCGGCAACCACATCAAGATTCTCTCTGAATAAATACACCTGTTTATCGCCAGCCATTAATCTGCCTGCCAGTGAACCTGGAGAAGCATAACCGACCATTAAAATTGTATTTTTCTGACCACCGATCGTATTTCGGATATGATGTCTTACCCTTCCTCCTTCTGCCATACCAGAAGCAGAAATGATCACGCAAGGTCTGTTGTCATTGTTAAGTGCTTTAGATTCTGCTACACTTTCGATGAATTTCAGTCCTTTGAAGCTAAATGGGTCTGCATCAGTTTTCATGACTTCTTTAACGCCATTGTTATAAACTTCCGGATGGTTCTTTAAAACTTCCGTAGCCTGAATGGATAAAGGACTATCTACGTAAACAGGCACATCTGGTAATTGATGCTTAAGTTCAAGATTATTCAGTGCATATAATAATTCCTGTGTTCTGCCTACGCTAAATGCAGGAATAACCACTTTACCTCTTTTTTCTATACAAGTATGCTGTATAATTTCACGCAGCATGCTTTCTATAGGTTCAAGATCCTTATGTAAGGAGTCTCCATAAGTAGATTCCATGATAATGTAGTCTGCCTGCGAGAAAACCTGCGGGCTTTTGAGTATCAGATCTCCATAACGGCCAACGTCTCCGCTAAAAGTAAGGCGGGTCGTTTTACCATCTTCCTTTATCGTCAAATGTACTGCTGCACTGCCTACAATATGTCCTGCATCCGTGAAACATACGGAGACTTCCGGACAAATGTCAAAACTAGTATCGTAATCTATAATTTTGAACTGACTTAAGGTTTTAATTACATCATCTTCCGTATAAAGCGCTTCTTCCACTTCTTCGTTCTGGGGCCTTTTCTTGTTTGCATACTCTGCGTCCTGCTCCTGGATTTTTGCTGAATCCATTAAAAGAATCCTGGCCAGGTCCATTGTTGCCGGTGTACAGAATATATTTCCTTTAAATCCTTCTGCGACTAAACGTGGCAGCAGACCGCAGTGATCAATATGCGCATGTGAAAGAATCATATAGGTGACCTTGGAAGGTTCAAAACCGAAATAGCTGTTCAGCTTTTCTGTTGATTCTCCCATGCCCTGAAACATGCCGCAATCTAATAGTATTTGAGTCTGGTTTGTTAAAGTAATCAGGTGTTTACTACCAGTAACGGCGCGCGCAGCACCATGGAAAGCGATTTTCATCGGTTATATTTAGATGTAATAGTCAGTAATGGCACCGGTAAGCATCCGGTGCCATCTATAAAGTTAAAAGAGTATTAGGCTCTTACTTTTGCAATTTTGTCTTTTACAGTATCAGCCACGTCAGAAATTTTGTCTTTAGAAGCATCCAGCAGATCACAGAACCAATCTGTAACTTTATCTTTTACGTCATCACTTTTATCTGAAGATAAGATTAAAGCTACCGCAGCACCAAGGGCAGCTCCTGCCAATATACCTGCAACTATTTTCGTTTCTTTTGTCATAATAAATGTCTTTTTGTATTAGTGTAACAATATGCGAATAAAAAGGTTCTTATTTTTATATAATAAACGCTGTTTTTCTGAAAAAACTGATACATGCTTAGAACTTTATCTTATCTGAACCTGATTTTTGCTGTCCTTTATTTTTTGACGTATCTGCTGAATGGTAATCGCTGGGTTGTTTTCGGCTTATTGATTGTCATTGTTTTTAACTGGATGGTGTTGCGGAATATGGAAACTGAGCAAACGAAATGGTCTGTGTTGCAATGGGTGGCCGGATTTGTGACTTTACTATATGCTTCCTATATGGGCTATAGTGCGGTTTCGTTATTAATTGATACGGTCAGCTATCATTATTATCCTACAGAAACGATTTTGCTGATTGTTTCTGGCTTATTATTCTCATTTACGATCTTTTTGCAGCTTTTAGCAAGCTTGTATAAAAAAACATATAAATAATTTGATTAACTATTTGACAATTACACATATTAATCTATCTTTGCAGTCCCTAAATCCTAGGGAGAAAAAATAATTGTTTAACAAATTAAATACAAGCAAGTGAATACGTTAAGTTACAAAACTGTCTCTGCCAATGCTAAAACTGTTAACAAACAGTGGGTTGTTGTTGATGCACAAGGCGAGATTTTGGGGCGCTTGTCATCGAAGATCGCAATGATCATCCGTGGTAAAAACAAGCCTGAGTACACCCCACACGTAGACTGCGGCGATAATGTGATCGTTATCAATGCGGACAAGATTAAGTTGACCGGAAACAAAATGAACGACAAACAGTACGTTTCATATACTGGATATCCAGGTGGTCAGCGTTTCATCTCTCCAAAAGAGTTATTGGCGAAACATCCTACACGTGTAGTAGAAAAAGCAGTTCGTGGTATGTTACCTAAAACAAAATTAGGTGCAAAATTATACACCAACCTTTTTGTTTATGCAGGTACTGAGCATCCTCATGCAGCACAATCACCAAAAACCATTACACTTTAATTAAAGGAAGAAAGAAATGTCAGTTACTAACACTTCAGGAAGAAGAAAAACTGCTGTTGCGCGAATCTACATGCAAGAGGGCAACGGTACAATTACTGTTAACAGTAAAGATCACAAAGTATATTTCCCTACATTACCTTTACAATATATTGTAAACCAAAGTTTTGAAGTTTCAGAACTTATCGGTCAGTATGACGTAAAAGTAAACGTAGCAGGAGGTGGTATTAAAGGCCAGGCAGAAGCTGTTCGTTTAGCTATCGCTAAAGCTATTGTTGAAATAGATGCTGAGAAAAAACCGGCATTACGTGCTAAAGGGTTAATGACCCGTGATATGCGTATGGTTGAACGTAAGAAACCAGGTCGCAAGAAAGCTCGTAAAAAGTTCCAATTCAGTAAACGTTAATCTCAAGGAGGACAAAGACAATGGCAAGAACAACATATCAAGACTTATTGGATGCAGGTGTACATTTTGGTCACCTTACCCGCAAATGGAATCCGAAAATGGCACCATATATTTTTATGGAACGCAATGGGATTCACATTATAGATTTAAACAAAACTTTAACTAAAACTGAAGAAGCTGCTTCAGCGATCAAACAGATCGTAAAATCAGGTCGTAAGATCTTATTTGTAGCGACTAAGAAACAAGCTAAAGAAATCGTTGCTGATCAAGCAAGAAAAGTAAACATGCCTTTCGTAACTGAGCGTTGGTTAGGTGGTATGTTAACTAACTTCCAAACTGTACGTAAGTCAATCAAAAAGATGTCTAACATCGATAAAATGACTAAAGATGGTACTTACTCTATTCTTTCTAAGAAAGAGCGTTTGATGATCCAGCGTGAGCGTATCAAATTAGAAAGCTTATTAGGTGGTATCGCGGATTTAAACCGTTTACCAGCTGCTATCTTTTTAATTGACGTTAAAAAAGAGCATATCGCTGTTAGTGAGGCGTTGAAATTAAACATTCCAACTTTTGCAATGGTTGATACTAACTCTGATCCTTCTAACATCGATTTTCCTATTCCAGCGAATGATGATGCAACTAAATCTATCTCTTTAATTACTGATGTGATCATCAAAGCAATTGAAGAAGGTTTAGACGAGCGTAAACGTGAAAAAGATGATGAAGCTGAAAAAGAAGCTGTAGCTGCTAAAACTGCTGCTGATGCTCCTGAAACTGCTGCACCTGGCGCTAGAAGAGCAAGAAAAGAAAATGCTGAAACCGAAGAAGGTACAAGCGAAGCATAAATAATATATTTTTGGGTTGTATGTTGTGCGTTGCGGGTTCTTACTTACAACATACAATGTACAACCCATAATTTTTTAGATAAAAACTTAAAAAAGAAAATAAAATGTCAGTACAAATTTCTGCAGCAGATGTAAACAAATTACGCCAACAAACCGGTGCCGGTATGATGGATTGCAAAAAAGCATTAATAGAGGCCAATGGCGATTTCGAAGCTGCGGTTGATTACTTACGTAAAAAAGGAGCTAAAGTTGCAGCAAGTCGTCAGGATCGTGATTCTAACGAAGGTGTTGTAATCGCAAAAGCTACAGCTGACGGAAAACGTGGTGTTGTAGTTGAGTTAAACTGCGAAACAGATTTCGTAGCTAAAAATGCTGATTTCATCGCTTTAGCAAATAAATTCACTGATTTAGCGGTTGAGAAAAACCCAGCTACTTTAGAAGAATTATTAGCGCTTGAAGTTGATGGTCAAAAAGTTTCTGACATCATCGTTGAAAACACTGGTAAAATCGGAGAGAAAATTGGTATCTCTAAATTTGAAACAGTATCAGGCGAAAAAGTTATCCCTTACATCCACAGTAACTACCGTTTAGGTGTTTTGGTTGCTTTAAACCAAGCTGTTGCTGGTGCTGATGAAGCTGGAAAAGATGTAGCTATGCAAATTGCTGCAATGAACCCGGTTGCTTTAGACAAAGGAGATGTAGACACACACACGATCGAGCGTGAAATGGAAATTGCTAAAGAGCAAATCCGTGCAGAAGGTAAACCAGAAGAAATGGTTGAGAAAATTGCTGCTGGTAAACTGAACAAGTTTTACAAAGACAGTACTTTATTAAACCAGGAATTTGTTAAGGATTCTTCTAAAGACGTTCGTAAATTTTTAAATGACACAGCTAACGGTTTAACTGTTACTGCATTTAAACGTGTTCAATTAGGATCATAGTTCCTTCAATGATAAATTAAAAGGTCCCTTATTTTAAGGGACTTTTTTTTTGCCCTGTATTTTTTGCCCATATTTAAAAACTGTTAAAAACAAGATATGATAGCAATCAAGAACTCCAGATTTTTCAAAGGTGAACAGCTGATTACCGATGCGGCTGTTTTAATCGCAGATGGGTTAATCAAAGAAATTATCAAAGGCGATATCCCGGCAGGATATGAAGTCATAGACGCACAAGGGGATTATCTGACTCCCGGATTCATGGATCTGCAAATATATGGTAGCGGAGGCAATCTGTTTTCTGCTTATCCTACAGCTGAAACATTAAAACAGATGGATGCTGACCTGATCAGTAAAGGAACAACCGGTTTTCTTGCTTGTGTGGCCACCAATACACCCGATATATTTAAGCAGGCCATTGAAGCGGCTAAAGCTTATAAACCATATGCCCGTGCTTTCTTGGGCCTGCACTTAGAAGGACCTTATTTAAATCCTGAAAGATTAGGAGCCCATCCGCTGGAATATGTGCATAAAGCTACACTGGAAGAAGTAAAGGAATTAATTGAAAATTCGGACGGCGTAGTTAAGATGATGACCATTGCACATGAACTACAAGATGATGAAGTCATCAATTATTTGCTGGATCAGGGAATAGTGCTTTCTCTTGGACATAGCAATGCCAATTTTGAACAGGCAAACCATGCTTATAACAGTGGCTTTACCACAACCACGCATTTATATAACGCGATGCCTTCTATCCACCACAGAAATCCAAATTTACCAACGGCAGTTTTTAATCATCCAACCGCTATGGCCAGTATCATTGCTGACGGGGCTCACGTTGATCTTGAAATTGTCAAGATGACTTATAAATTAATGCCTGACCGCTTGTTCCTGATCACGGATGCGGTTACTGCGTGTAATATCGGGCCTTATCAGCATCAGTTGGAAGGTTCCAGATATGTAACTCCTGAAGGCACGATTTCAGGCTCTAATATCACTTTACTGGATGCAGTGCGCAATTGTGTGAACCATTGTGATATACCGGTGTCAGCAGCCTTGAATATGGCTTCAGCTCATCCGGCAAGAGTTTTGAGAATGGATGCTGAACACGGACAAATAACTATAGGAAAAACAGCAGATTTGTTATTAATCACAGACCAGTTAGCCCTTCAAAAGGTTTTTGTAGCGGGTTTAATAAACGTTTAAACATTTCAGCTTAATAATTAAAACAAATAGTTATTTTTGGAGTCATGAAGTATAAAAGGATCCTACTTAAGTTAAGCGGAGAGTCGCTAATGGGCGAAAAGCAATATGGTATTGATAATGACCGCGTTAAGCAGTACGCAGAAGATATTAAAGCCGTTCATGCACAGGGCCTGGAAATTGCAATAGTTATAGGTGGTGGTAATATTTTCAGAGGTTTGAGCGCAGAGAAATCTGGTATGGATCGTGCACAAGCTGATTATATGGGAATGTTAGCTACTGTAATTAACAGTATGGCTTTACAGGATGCACTGGAAAAAGTAGGACTTAAAACAAGATTACTTACCGCCATTAAAATGGAGCAGATCTGTGAACCATTTATTCGCAGAAGAGCAGTAAGACACCTTGAAAAAGGCCGTGTTGTTATTTTTGGTGCGGGTACTGGAAATCCTTACTTCACAACAGATTCAGCTGCGGCACTACGCGCAATTGAAATTAAAGCAGACGTAGTACTGAAAGGTACACGTGTAGATGGCATTTATACTGCTGATCCTGAAAAAGATCCGACAGCAACACGTTATACTGAAATCTCTTTCAAAGAAGTTTATTCGAAAGGATTAAACGTAATGGATATGACAGCTTTCACACTTTGCGAAGAAAATGAACTTCCTATTATCGTTTTTGATATGAATAAAACAGGGAACTTCATGAAAATTGCGCAGGGCGAAGAAATCGGAACATTAGTAAAAGGCTAAATTTAATACAAATATATTTTTTTGATAAAAAGCACAAATTATGAACGACCTCATAAAGAAACAATTACAAGATGCTCAGGCAACAATGGACAAAGCAATTGCTCATTGTGAAACTGAATTGACTAAAATACGTGCGGGTAAGGCTTCAGTAGGTATGCTGGATGGAATTATGGTTGACTATTATGGCAGTGCAACTGGTCTGGCTCAGGTAGCGAGTTTAACTACTCCTGATGCACGTACGATCCTGGTTCAGCCTTGGGAAAAAAACATGTTAGTTCCAATCGAACGCGCAATTATGGAAGCTAACATTGGTATCAATCCACAAAATGATGGTATTGTTATTCGTCTGGTAGTTCCGCCACTAACTGAAGAGCGTAGAAAAGACCTGGTAAAAAAGGTTAAAGAAGAAGCGGAACGCGGCCGTATCACAGTTCGTAACATCCGTAAAGACGCTAATGAGAAAATCAAAAAGCTGAAAGGTGAAGGAGTTTCTGATGATGAAATCAAGACAGGTGAAGGTGAAGTACAGAAAATGACGGATATCTATATTGTAAAGGTGGATAAACACGCTGAAGCAAAAGAGAAAGACGTAATGACGGTATAATCCGGATCTGCTCAAATATAATTTAAGAGTAATTAAAAGGGAATATGGCTTTTGCTATATTCCCTTTGTTTATTTTTGCGCTCTATTTTTTCAACATGAACTTATTAGTACAATATCTTAAAAATTATAAATGGATAGTTTGTCTTGCGCTGGTTCTTGCAGCCATTAACATAGGCTTTTCATTACTTGATCCTTATATCACCGGACGTATTGTGGACAGGTTCATTGAGAAAAAGGACGTGCTGAGCAGAGATCAGTTTGTCTGGGGCGTTTTAGGGCTGATTGGTCTGGGCGTCGGCGCAGCAATGGTATCCCGTATTGCAAAGAATTTCCAGGATTATTTTACCAGTATTATTGTTCAGAAAGTTGGGGCACAGATGTATGCTGATGGCCTTAAACATTCGCTGGAATTACCTTATCAGGTTTTTGAAGATCAGCGAAGCGGAGAAACGCTTGGAATCCTTCAGAAAGTAAGGCTGGACAGTGAGAAATTTATTACTTCTTTCATCAGTATTTTATTTGTCAGTTTGATCGGGATGGTTTTTGTTATCGTCTATTCCGTTACTGTAAGTTATAAAGTAACTGTAATTTATTTTCTGGCTATCCCTGTGATTAGCTTTGTGAGCTGGTTTTTAAGCCGTAAAATTAAGGTGATCCAACGTAATATTGTTGCTGAAACTACTGCATTGGCAGGTTCAACTACAGAATCCTTAAGAAATATTGAGCTGGTAAAAAGTTTAGGTCTTGCCAACCAGGAAATAGACCGCCTGAATAAGACTACCTATAAAATATTAGGATTAGAACTCAGAAAAGTCAAATATGTAAGAAGCATGAGCTTTGTACAGGGGACTACAGTGAACCTGGTGCGAAGTATTATGGTTGTAGTTTTGTTGATTCTTATTTTTGAAAATACAATCTCAGCAGGACAATATTTCTCCTTCCTGTTTTATTCATTTTTCCTTTTTGGCCCATTACAGGAGTTAGGCAATGTAATTCTTTCCTGGAGAGAGGCAGAAGTTTCCCTGGGTAATTTCAAAAAGATCCTCAGTACCCCAATTGATCAGAAACCTTTAAATCCTAAAGTGCTGAACAAAATTGAATCACTGGAGTTTTCAGGATTAAGTTTCAGACACCTCACTGGAAAAACAAATGCGCTGAACGGGATTAATTTTAAAGCCAATGATGGAGAGACTATTGCTTTTGTGGGGCCGTCAGGGTCAGGGAAAACTACTTTAGTGAAGCTTTTGGTTGGTCTTTATCAGCCAGAGGTAGGACAGGTATTATACAATGGTATTTCTAGCAAAGAGATTGATCTGGATCAGCTCAGAGAGAAAATAGGTTTTGTAACTCAGGATACACAATTGTTCTCGGGTACAATCAGAGAGAACCTTCAGTTTGTGCGTCCGGGGGCTACGGACGAAGAATGTTTGCGTGTGATGGAGCAAGCAGCCTGTCAGACACTTTTAGCACGGGCTGATAAAGGACTGGATACCGTAATCGGAGAAGGTGGAGTGAAAGTATCCGGAGGTGAAAAACAAAGGCTGTCTATCGCCAGAGCTTTATTGCGCAGACCGGATATCCTGGTATTTGATGAGGCTACTTCCTCTTTGGATTCCCTGACTGAAGAAGAGATTACCGCTACCATCAGAGAAGTTTCAGAGTTTACCAATCATATTACGATACTGATTGCACACCGGTTATCAACAATCCGTCATGCAGACCGGATTTATGTACTTGAAAAGGGGCATATCATCGAGCAGGGCAAACACGCAGACCTGTTAGAAGAGAAAGGATTGTATTATGCCATGTGGAGACAGCAGGTAGGAGAAAGATAAGGCTTAAACTGTTTCTTCGTGAATATCCTGTAAGGTGAGGCCAAGCAGGCTTTTAGTTTTGGTATAGGTGATCCCTGCAATGATTATAGTCATACAGCCACCAAACACTACTGCTGGAACAGTTCTCATTAATTTTGCAGTAAGTCCGGATTCAAAAGCACCGATTTCGTTAGAAGAACCGATAAACATACTGTTTACAGCTGATACCCTGCCACGCATACGGTCGGGTGTCAGTAACTGCATGATTGTAGACCGGATCAGGACGCTGACGCTATCAAATGCGCCTTCCATGAACAGGAACACCAAAGTCAGATAGAAGTTCTTAGAAAGGCCGTAACAGATAATGCTTGTGCCGAAGCCAACTACAGCTACCAGCAGGTTTCTCCACGGTTTGTTCATCGGTGAGATCCTGGTCATAACCAGCATGGTCAGCACTGCGCCTGCCGAGGCTGCCGCACGCATAAAACCGAGCCCTTCAGAACCCACATTTAAAATATCATTCGCAAAAACAGGCAATAAAGCAACTGCGCCGCCAAAAAATACGGAGAACAAATCAAGACTCATTGCACCCAGCATCATTTTACTCTTGAATACGAACTGTACACCTTCTGTGAGGCTTTTCATAATACTTTCCTTAGGAATATATTTTGGCGGATGTGATTTCAGAAAAAATACACAGACTAGAGCGATCAGTATAAAAGCGATAATTACTGTGTAAGTGACCGTGATGCCGTAAAAGCCGTAAACCAGTCCTCCAACGGCAGGCCCTAAAATAGAGGCTGTCATGTAAGAAGAACTGTTCCAGGTACTGGAATTGGGATAAAGTTCTCTGGGAATGGTCATAGCCATCAAAGAAGAAGTAGCCGGACTAAAGAACCCTCTGGCTATTCCTATCCCGAATACCATACAATACATAATCGGGATGATATAACTTTCCGGAACATAAGGATGCATTTGAGGAGAAGTTGCAACCAGCATGATCAGTGAGCAGGTAAAAACACCAAGGAATATTTTCAGTAAAAGCCCTCTCTTTTCAGACTTATCGGCAACATAACCTCCATAGAGTGCAATCCCAATAGCAGGGAGTGCTTCACAAAGACCAACCAGCCCTAAAGAAAGCGGATCTTTGGTTAAGTGATAAATGTGAAAGCCGATAATTACAGCTTGCATCTGATAGGCAAACGTAAAAAAGAAACGCATACCAAGGAAAGATCTGAATTCCCTGTAGCGCAGGGCGGCGTAAGGATCTTGTTTATCTACAATTGTGGGACTGTCCAAAGGAAAATGATTTGAAACAAATGTATATTATAAGCAAGTCTTTTTGAAATGTAATGTCAAATATGACAAAGCCATATTTGACATTACTAAATTATTTTACAAGAGCATAGAAATCCTCGTAGGCATGCTTCATGTTTTCGGCCTGGTTGATTGCAGAAGAAACTGCAATTCCAAAGATGCCCGTTTCCAATAAAGCTTCCACATCAGTTAACTTCACACCACCAACAGCTAATACCGGAAGGTCAATCTCTTTTTCTTTTAAGACAGCGGCGATTTTTGCATAACCTTCCAGGCCTAACCATGGAGAATTGTTTGGCTTGGTATCGGTATGGCTGAATGGGCCACAGCCTGCATAGTCGGCACCTTCTTCGGCTAGCCTCAGTAACCCTTCTAAAGTATTGGAAGAACCACCAATCGTAATATCTTCTCCTAATTGCTCACGTAATGCGTTGAAATCTGCATCCATGTCTTCGATATGAAAGCCTTGGATATCTGCTTTTCTGTTTAAATGGATGTGATTGGTTACAATCAGTGTTGCGCCCCAGTCATCACAAATTTCTGCGATGGCGTTAATATCCTTTAAAAGAGCTTCATCATCCTTCGTCAAACAACGGTATTGAACCCATTTTGCACCTGCTTCACAAGCTAGTTGTGCCTGTTCAATATGCGTTAAGGCATCAATATCATGTGTGATAAACTGAAGCTTTTCGATGAATTTTTTCATTTGTATATTTCTTGTTAAAGATGTTCTTATTAAAATTTGCTAAAGTTAAATCTTAAAACTTAACATTTAAGGATAATAAGAGGTTAGTTCCCGCTTGCGGGAAATAGAAATTCTCTGTTACCCGGTTACCGCCACTATAAGATCCATAAGTATAGCCATTACTCTCGTATTTTTTGTCGAGGATGTTATTGATCAGTAAACCGATGTTCATGTTTTTCACTCCTTTAAAACTGAAATCATAACCTAAACGGACATTATTTACCCAGTAACCATTCAGTTTTCTGCCTTCATTCTGTGTATTGTCCATATATTGTTTGCTCACATATTTACTTTGTAAAGCTACAGCGAAACTGGTGAATGGTTTATAAACCAGCTCTCCGAATAGTACCGCATCCGGTGAAAAAGAAATGTTAGTATTGGTGTAATTGTAGGTATCCTCTTTGTTCGTATCATAATTAAAAATGAACTCAGAGAAATCTTTAATTTTATTTCTGCTCAATGCAGCATTGGCATTAATCAGAAAGTGACGGCTTAAGGTGTAAGATCCATCAAACTCAACTCCAATTCTGGAGCTGTTAGGGACGTTCTGACGGATAGAAGCCCCGACATCACTTAGTTTTCCAGTTACCACCAGCTGATCTTTATAGAACATGCCATATACGTTCACACCTGCGCTGTATTGTGCATCTTTGATCCGGTATCCGGCTTCTACGTTATATAACCTTTCCGGATGTGGAAGAGTACCTGCATTTGCATTCACATAGTCATCCCGGTTACCCTCTTTGTTGGCAATACTCAAAGAAGCATAAATATTGCTTTTTGGGTTTACAAAATAAGAGGCACCAAGCTTTGGATTGAAGAAATTCAGCTTATCATGGATGTTTAAGGGAAGTAAGTCATTGTCCTTACCTGTAATATCATAATTCAGTCTTCTGTATTGCAGGTCTGCAAATAAGTTCAGTTTTTCAACAGGGCTATAAGAAACCTTTGCATAAATATTGAAATCATTTTTATTTCCGTCTCCATCGTAATAATGGTCAGAGTTATTCAGGTTTGAAGAAATTTGTGACCAGTTGATCTGGCCATAATGCTGACCACGGTACTGGTTATAGGCACCACCCACTGTGAAATTCAGCTGAGAAGATGCTTTGTAATTGAAACTATAAGTTGCGCCGTAAAAATTATTATTTAACCAGCGTCTGCGCACAAGATCCGTTGTCAATACGGGTGCACCATTGATAATTGGATTTTCTAAACCATAATCGGCAAATTTTTGTCCGGCTTTAAATTCTTCGTAATAACCTCTTCCATAGGTATAATGCAGGGCGCCATTGAAAGAGAATTTATCATTAAACTGTTTCGCATACAAGACCTGGTAATGATCCTGCCAGTAGTTATCATTTTGATCTTTGTATAGGAATGAATTATACTTTCTGTTATCCGCGGTTAATAGGTTCGCAGCATCAGCGCCGGTTATTCCATTTCTTTCGATATAATCATTGATCCCTTGTACATCCCCTCTTAACTTCGACTCCGGAACACCGTTCCAGGACTGGTAAGTTTTCTCTGAACCAGAAAAGACATTAATCCGTAACAGATCAGTTTTTCCATGGTAAGCACCAGACAAGAAATAAGATTTTAATAAGGATGCACCACGGTCTACAAAACCATCAGACTGTATTCTTGATAAGCGGCCGTCAAAACTGAATTTATTATCAATCAGACCTGTTCCGATTTTTACCGTGTTTTTTAGCGTGTTGAAAGAGCCATACGTACTGTTAACTTCTGCATAAGGCTCTAAACCTGGTGCAGAAGTCTGTATGTTCAAGCTTCCGCCAAATGCACCGGCACCATTTGTAGAGGTTCCTACACCACGCTGAATCTGGATACTCTCTACCGAGGAAGCAAAATCAGGCATATTTACCCAGAATGAGCCCTGACTTTCAGAGTCGTTTAAAGGAATTCCGTTAACAGTCACATTAACCCTTGTCGCATCACTTCCTCTGATCCGGATACCGGTATAACCTACTCCGGTTCCTGCATCTGAAGTGACTACCACACCTGGCGTATTGTTGATAATGAAAGGCAAATCCTGTCCGAAGTTATTAGCCTCAATATCAGATTTACTCACGTTTTTATAAGTTGTACCTGATTTTTCTGTAGCTCTGGTAGCCATGACAATAACTTCATCTGCCAGGTAAGCTGAAGGTTCAAGCTTGAAATCGATCTGCTGATCTCCATTGACTTCAATAGTTTTGTGCTGTGTTTCATAACCGACAAAACTTACGGTCAGTACATATTTACCGGCTTTAACGTTTTTAAGCTGATATGCGCCATTCGCATTGCTGCTGGAGCCAATACTTGTGTTTTTTAAACTGATAGTTGCTCCCGGTAAACTGGTCTGCTTTGTTTTTTCGGAAACTGATCCCGAAATTGTGAATTGCGCACTGGCAAATACAGGTAGAAGGAACACAGCTATAACTGCGATCAATAATGTTTTCAATTTGCTACTGTTTTTTAGTAAAACCTGTTGTACATAGGGCTAATACAACATAATTAAACTCCATAACTCCAATCCCTCCGCCGGCATTACCCGGATCAGGTGCATATTTGAAGCGCATGAAATCAATTCAGCACTCAAATAATGGGTATGATCTCAGCCTGTCTTTGTGTTTTTTACAAAACAAGGCACCCCTTTTGATATCGGCAAATGTATAAAATATTTTAGATATAGCAATTTAGCAACGCTTGTACCGTTATTCTATATCTTCTTTCTCGCTTTGTGCATTCGTATATCCTTGAGAATATTTGATACTTCCCCAGGCAGTTAACATCGTAATGATATCTTCATCTTTAATCGGGCCGGTCAGCTGACTTTTACAATACTCTAAAAATTCTGTTTCGTTCATTTCGTATTCTTATTTTCTTTCCAAAAATTTATCTATTGCGGTAATCGCATTTTGTAATCTGTCTTCAATCCCGCTGATCACTACGTAATCAGCACCCAGATTTTTCAATTCTTTATGCCAGATCGCCATAAAATGCTCGCGCATATGCGGGAAATCACGTTGCGGATCTTCCTGCCATGGCAAGTCAATATTCAGCAGTAAGTAATGGTCATAGGTTCTCAATGGCAAAGCATCCAGTACGAGCTGCGGAGTCTCACCCAGCATCTCATCGCTCCATATTTTTACCGTTAAAAATGTGGTATCGCAGAAAATCATTTCTTGCTCTGCAATAGCCAGGATTGATTCTTCAAGGGCCTGCTGTCCATGAAACATGTTAATTTCATCCTGCATGGTACAAGGGGCTGTTAAAGCTGCGCAGTAATATCTGGCAAACTCAGGCACCCATAGCGTATGGTAATGTTTAGCCAGTAATTTTGTCAATGTGGACTTTCCTGTGCTTTCAGGGCCAACGATAGCTATTTTTTTAGTCATGACTTTCCAATGTAATTTCTGTTTCCAATCTTGATTTTTTCCATCCCTGGTAACCTACCCAGGCGATATAAACATATAAAGCATACATAATTGCAGTAGCATAAAGATCTTTTGAAATATAAACGCCCACGTAAATGATATCAACAAAAATCCAGATCAGCCAGTTTTGTAATACTTTTCTGGCAAGGAATATTTGAGCGACCAGGCTGCATGCCGTACAAAAGCTGTCTAAAAATGGATAGGATGCTTTAGTAAAATAGTGGAGCAAAGTTCCGGGAAGGATAGTTAAAAGGATGACTGCAAGTGCAGATAAGGCCATTTCTTTAGTGGTAATCACGCTGACTGGTCTGGAAGATTCAGGGTTATTCCTGTTTTTGCTCCAGAAATACCAGCCGTAGGCATTAGTGACCAGGAAATAGACTTGCAGGCCCATGTCTGAGTATAATTTACTTTCAAAAAAAATGAAAATATAGATCAGTACACTGATAATAGCAAGCGGCCAGTTCAGAATATTATTTTTCGCTGCCAGCCATACACAAAGTGTTCCGGTAATGACACCGCACCATTCCAGCCAGCTGGTTATTCTGAAAAAATGTTCAATACTTTCTCTGACTACATCGAGTATAGCTACCATGCGTCAAATGTAAAAAAATCCAGCAGAGATGAACGTCTCAGACCGGATTTTTAAACCAGACAAAGATTCAATAGCTATGCCGAACTGGCCTTTTTATTTTTTACTGGCGGGTGAAGAGCTGAAACTTAAAGAAGTTCTAACACTTACATCCTTCGTTAAATTCTCTCTTAATACGTATTCCAATCGTATTTTAACACTATTTCCTTTAACATACTTGTCTACAAAAAGAGAATTATCGATATCTAATACCAGAGAAGATCCGATATGTTCTGAAACATCACTTCTTGAAGCGACCATGACCTCGCCACTGGTTCCGGTTGAAACAAATACTTTGATAGACTTAAACATGCCCATGCTTTTGTCATTCGGATCAGACGCCATAATCCTTGCCGAAGCAATTCTGACATCCCTGATATAATCACTTCCACTTTGATTCCCGAATATTTCATCAAAACTGCTGGCAGTACTTGTAACTGAGGCTACCGTATCTGCTTTTGAAGCTTTAGAAATAACCAGTGTGGCAGTGTATGGGAAACTGGATTTGATAATGGACTGGACAGTTCCGCATCCGCTTAATAAGATAACAGCAGCAAAGACTGTAAATAGTAATTTTTTCATTGTTTTTTATAAAGTATGACAGCGTTAAAGCTCCTCTATTAACGCCTAAAAGTTGTTCAAAGTACGCTATTAAAAATGAAACTGCTTCTGGAGCTTAATAATCCCACTTTTTAACTACAATTAGCATAGACTTTATTTAAGAAATTCTTTAAAAAAAACTGAATTATTACAGGCTAATGATGTATCTTTGCATCCCGACAGAACAGTCGGGATTCTTTAGCAATAGCACGTAAAATCTCGCCCAGCTATCAGTCTTACAAGACGAACATTTTTTAACAAAACACTTTAGACTTTTTTAAAGCCTTATGCCTAAAGACACCTCCATACGTTCAGTATTGATTATCGGTTCCGGACCTATTATTATTGGCCAAGCCTGTGAGTTTGATTACTCCGGATCCCAAGCTGCCTTATCCTTAAAAGAAGAAGGAATTGAAGTTTCTATTATAAACTCCAATCCTGCAACTATTATGACTGATAAGATCATTGCAGACCATGTTTACCTCAGACCTTTAACGGTAGACTCTATTGAGCAGATTTTAATAGAGCGGAAAATTGATGCTGTATTACCAACAATGGGAGGGCAAACTGCCTTAAACCTTTGTAAGGAAGCTGAAGAACGTGGTGTTTGGGAAAAACATGGCGTTAAAGTAATTGGCGTTGATGTTGCTGCAATTGAAAAAACAGAAAACAGAGAAGCTTTCCGCCAGTTAATGGTAGATATAGGTGTGGGTGTTGCACCCTCAAAAATTGCAAACTCTTTCCTTGAAGGTAAAGAAGCGGCACAGGAAATCGGTTATCCGCTGGTTATCCGTCCTTCTTATACGCTGGGTGGATCAGGTGGTGGTTTTGTACACAAGAAAGAAGAATTTGATGCTGCGCTGAAACGTGGTCTTGAAGCTTCTCCAACACACGAGGTATTAGTAGAGAAAGCCGTTTTAGGCTGGAAAGAATATGAGCTGGAGTTATTAAGAGACAGCAATGATAACGTGATTATCATTTGCTCGATTGAAAACTTTGACCCGATGGGTATTCATACTGGTGATTCTATTACAGTTGCACCAGCAATGACTTTATCTGATACCTGTTACCAGGAAATGCGTAACCAGGCGATCAAAATGATGCGTGCGATTGGTACTTTCGCAGGTGGATGTAATGTACAGTTCTCAGTTAACCCTGATAACGACGATATCATCGCCATCGAAATTAACCCAAGGGTTTCCCGTTCGTCAGCACTGGCAAGTAAGGCAACTGGTTATCCGATTGCTAAAATTGCTTCTAAACTGGCTATTGGTTATAACCTGGATGAAATCGAAAATCAGATTACTAAAACTACTTCGGCTTACTTTGAGCCTACGTTAGATTATGTAATCGTTAAAATACCCCGCTGGAACTTTGATAAATTCAAAGGTGCGAACATGGAGTTAGGTTTACAGATGAAATCTGTTGGTGAAGTTATGGCTATTGGCCGCAGCTTTATCGAAGCCCTTCAAAAAGCATGTCAGAGTTTAGAAATCGGACGCGCTGGTTTAGGTGCCGATGGAAAACACAACAGAAGTATCGAAGAGATTATGCACGGTTTGGAACATCCAAGCTGGAACCGCTTATTCCTGATCAAGGATGCAATGAGCATGGGTGTTCCATTGGAGTCTATCCGTAAAGTGACCAGAATCGATAAATGGTTCTTAGCACAGATCCAGGAACTGGTACAGCTGGAAACAGAATTAAAACGTTATTCATTAAATAATATACCGAAGGAATTCTTCTTCACCCTGAAACAAAAAGGATTTTCTGATATCCAGATTGCTTACCTGTTAGGTAATGTAACTGAGGATGAGGTTTATGACCGCAGAAAATCACTGGGCATCAGAAGAGTTTATAAAATGGTGGATACTTGTGCTGCTGAATTCTCTGCACAGACTCCATACTACTACTCAACTTTTGAGGAAGAGAATGAATCTATCCCTACTGATAAAAAGAAAATCATTGTATTAGGTTCAGGCCCGAACCGTATTGGTCAGGGTATTGAATTCGATTACTCTTGTGTGCATGGTTTACTGGCAGCAAAAGAAAGCGGATTTGAATCGATCATGATCAACTGTAATCCTGAGACGGTTTCTACAGATTTCAACATGGCTGACAAGTTATACTTTGAGCCGGTATTCTGGGAACATGTGCGTGAAATCATCGAACTGGAAAACCCGGTAGGTGTAATCGTACAATTAGGTGGTCAGACTGCTTTGAAAATGGCAGAAAAACTTCATGAGAATGGTATTAAGATCATCGGAACATCTTATAATGATATGGATGTTGCTGAAGACCGTGGCCGTTTCTCAGACTTGTTAAAAGAACTGGATATTCCTTATCCTAAATATGGTGTTGCGGAAAATGCGGAAGAGGCTATCGTGGTAGCTAATGAAGTAGGTTATCCGGTACTGGTTCGTCCTAGTTATGTATTAGGTGGACAAGGAATGAGCATTGTCATCAACGATGAGGATCTGGAAAAAGCAGTAGTGAAGTTATTGGGTGATTTACCGGGTAACAGAGTACTGATTGACCATTTCCTTGACAGAGCAGAAGAAACTGAGTCAGATTCAATCTGTGATGGTGAGGATGTACATATTGTAGGTTTAATGGAGCATATTGAGCCAGCTGGTATCCACTCCGGAGATTCATTTGCGGTATTACCTCCATTCAGTCTTTCTGCCAAAGTAATGGAAAGCATGGAGACTTACTCGAAGAAAATTGCCAGAGCATTAAATGTAATCGGTTTACTGAACATTCAGTTTGCTGTGAAGGACGAGAAGGTTTATGTAATCGAGGCGAATCCAAGAGCTTCCAGAACTGTTCCTTTCATCGCTAAAGCATATGATGTTCCTTATATCAATATCGCAGCTAAAATCATGTTAGGTGTGAACAAACTGAAAGATTTCACAATTGAGCGTAAATTAGAGGGATATGCGATTAAGGAGCCTGTTTTCTCTTACGATAAATTCCCTGAAGTACCAAAGGAGTTAGGCCCTGAGATGAAATCAACTGGTGAATCTATCCGGTTTATCAAAGATCTGGAAGATCCGTATTTCAGAAAGCTTTATAAAGACAAATCGATGTATTTATCGAAATAATTAAAAGTTAAGACATAAAAAAGTCCCGTAATTTACGGGACTTTTTTATGTCTTTATTTTAACCAACCGGTCTGTAAATACGCTTTAGATGGATGTTCTCCGCCGGATAAACTACCAGCGGGATCTTTTCAATAACGGTTTCGCTCGTATCCAGTCCGAAAGCTTTAGTATCAGACTGAGCCAGTCTTTTAATTGCAAAATAACTTCTCAGGATAAATCCATCTTTTAAACTGAATTCATTCTCATAAGAGAGGAATTTCTCCATGATGACAAAGCGGAAATCCGCTGCCAGATTAAATTTATTCAATGAGTCATACTTACTGGTAATGTCAATTTCCTTATTCGCTACCATCTCCTGTACTACTTTTCTGAACAGCACATTGATCCTTGGATGAATACGGAAGCCGAGCCTGAACTCGATACGGATAATTTTATCGTCTGAAAGCTCCTCTACCATAAACTCCATTGTATAGGGTTCATCAGTTCTTTCAATATGTACAAACCAATAGACATCGGCCCGCTTGGGATTACGGCTGAATATAGAATAAAGAACCTTTTGCTCAATTTGTTTACTGTTGTTGGCTTTAGTTAAATAAATCAGATGTGTACAATATTTGGCTATAGAGCGGTCTTCACTTAGCGCTTTCAGCATATCAACCTGATCTTCAAGCTCTACAAATTTCAAGAAACGATTGGTGATTTTGCGCGCTTTGAACCAGACAAACATGGTGAAAATCAAGCCGACTTCGAAGACTAAGAAGAATAATCTTTTGACGATTTTTACAGAGTTTGCTACAAAGAAAGAAAGCTCTACTACCGCAAAAACACTCACAATGATGATCACCAGCCAAAGTGGCCAGCGTTTTACATACCGCATAAAATAATACATTAGTATGGTAGTCATCAGCATCGCAATCGTAATAGAAAACCCATATGCTGCGGTCATATTCTCGGAGGTTCTGAAATAAAGAGAAACCGCGATGCACCCTATACAAAGTAACCAGTTGATACTTGGAATATAAATCTGGCCTCTGATATTAGTCGGATATTTAATGGTGACTTTAGGCCAGAAATTCATACTCACCGCTTCACTAATTAAAGTAAATGAACCCGAAATCAAAGCCTGACTGGCTATGATAGTCGCCATAGTTGCGATGATGACTACAGGAACCAGGAATAAATGCGGGACAATCTCAAAGAAAGGATTGATCCCGTTGAAATCTTTCTGCGGGCTTTGCATTAATACCCATGCCCCCTGACCAAGGTAATTTAGTACTAAGGCAGTTTTAACGAAGATCCAGCTGATCTGAATATTCTTTCTTCCGCAATGGCCTAAATCAGAATACAAAGCTTCGGCACCTGTGGTACATAAAAATACAGCGCCCAGTAACCAGAAGCCATGTGGATGATCCATTAATAACCTGGCACCATAATACGGGTTCAGTGCTTTGAAAATCTCAGGGTAATGTAATACCTGGATCAACCCAAGTAAGGCAATCATACAGAACCAGCAGAGCATGATCGGCCCGAAAGAGGCGCCGATAACCTTTGTCCCGAATTGCTGAAAAAAGAACAGCAACACAATAATTGTAATGACAATACACAGAATCAGGGTGTTGCCCGGTACAATTATCTTTGACAATGCGGGAACCAGATTTAAGCCCTCAATTGCTGAAGTTACAGAGATGGGGGGTGTAATGATCCCGTCTGCCAGTAATGTCCCGGCACCGATTATTGCGGGAATGGCCATCCATTTACCATAACGCCTTACTAAAGCGTAGAGTGAAAATATACCACCTTCTCCTTTATTGTCTGCCTGAAGTGTAATAAAAATGTACTTGAAAGTAGTTTGCAGGGTTAGCGTCCAGAATACGCATGAAATTGCTCCTAATACTAAGGCGGGATTAACTTGCCCCCCTTCTTTAAGTAATACCTGGAAGGTATAAAGCGGAGACGTTCCTATGTCACCGAATATTATACCCAATGTGACTAACATACCCGCTGCGGATAGTTTTTTTAGATTAGGATGCATGTTTTTAGAGGCTGATTTAAAGCAAAATTACGCTTTCTTGTTCTATATCAGCGATATGTGGTTTAATTTTAACCGCATTTTAATTCTTGCCCCAGATCCTGGTATTTAGATCAAGTTCATTGACGATATCATACATGAACTGAACAATATAAAGATCCTGCGCTATGGAAGTATCTTCGAGTATACTTTTCTTTAAAGGAGGTTCAAAATAGTTTCCCTGGATCGGAAATGCAATGTATACGCGGGAAGCAATGAAGGAAAGTGAAATCGCACCCTTTGTTTTCTGGTTCAGCGCCAGAATTCTGCTCATCATAGCTGGTGTGAGTATATACCTCGCTTCTATCTGATCAGTTGAATGCGTACTAAAAGTTTTGTTGAATTCAGGATCTTCCAGCAAAACCTTCGTATTACGAGCCGAACTAAATAGTGGTAGCGCTTTCGCAAACCAGTCCACTATAGAACTTCCAATATCTTCGGGACGGATCAGGGTTGTGCCGTTGAAATTTTTATTAAAGTCTGCTGCAAAAATAATTCCTTTAAAAATTTCATGCCAGGTTTCAGTCTTATTGCCCTTGCTATCGGTACTTTCTGTTTTGTAAGCAGCATCTACTTCCGAAAAATAGAAGTTGGTTTTAGCTAAAGAACCTGTTATACGGTCTTCTGTGTCATAACGGTCAGGCCTGTTTGAAAAGAGCTGACAGCCCAGAAATTCTTCCAGTGACAAACCAGCATAAGGTTCAAATGTGATATCCTGGTAATTTGATTTTAAGATTGCAGTAAGCACATTGGCTTTAAAACTATGCCTGTAAGCCCGGTAAGCCGGGGTTACTTTCAGGTAAATGATAAAGGCGTAAACCAGCGCGGCGATAGCCGGCACATAAAACCAGAATACTGCGATGCCTATAACACCAAAGCCAATCAGCACGAGTATACCAATTAAGGCATAGAGCCCTGCTTTACCTTTAAGTGCAACTATGGCTTTACGCTCCAGCTCTAAACTTTGTATAACCTCTTGTAATGCAGGATCATTTCTGAAGTCTGCTGCCATTAATTATTGAATAGGTCTTTAGCACTTATATTTTTTCTCTCTTCTACTGTATTTTCCAATACCGGGAAAGGCTGATAATTCAGCATACCGGCAAAAATACTTCCCGGAAACATCATAATCCCATTGTTATAAGCAGTCACTGAAGCGTTATAATTTCTTCTGGCAGCTGCAATCTGTTCTTCACTTTCTGTCCAGGTGGACTGAAGGTTAAGAAAATTCTGATTGGCTTTAAGGTCCGGGTAGTTCTCCACTGTAAGCATCATTCCATTGACTGCTGTACCAATTTGTTTATCCAGTTCGATTTTTTCCTGATTGCTCAGCTGACCGGTTTCTAC
The DNA here is from genome assembly GCF_014200595.1 of Pedobacter cryoconitis. Classification (NCBI taxonomy): domain Bacteria; kingdom Pseudomonadati; phylum Bacteroidota; class Sphingobacteriia; order Sphingobacteriales; family Sphingobacteriaceae; genus Pedobacter; species Pedobacter cryoconitis. The sequence goes on along the minus strand of NZ_JACHCG010000005.1, from coordinate 149,803 downwards.
TTTACTTCTTAATGCAGTTATTTTTGTCAGCGTACCCTCTTCGTATTTTGTGTATTGTTTGACCGTTTCAACCAGGTTTGGTATGAGTTCATATCTTTTTTTAAGCATGACGTCAATGGACGAAAAAGCATTGCTGACCTGGTTTCTTTTCGCAATAAGTGAGTTATAGAAACTAATGCCAATAATTGCGATCAGTACGATAACAATGAATACGATGATAAGCATGTTTTATAAATTAGATTTCCATTAAAACTATTGAAATTTATCCGAACAATAAAGAAAAAACATCTTCAATTTTGTTTACTCCTGTAATCTCCAGTTTATATTTGTCTGTAATCAGGCCTTTTAAGTTATAATTAGAAACAAAAATTCTTTCAAAACCTAACTTATCAGCTTCAGCAATCCGCTGTTCTATCCTGTTTACTGCACGGATTTCTCCGGATAAGCCAACTTCTGCTGCAAAACAGATTTTTGAAGAGATGAAAATATCTTCATGCGATGAAATAATAGCTGCAAGAATTGCAAGGTCAATTGCTGGATCTTCCACTTTAATCCCGCCAGCAATATTCAAGAATACATCCCTGGTACTTAATCTGAAACCACAGCGTTTTTCCAGTACGGCAAGCAACATATTCATCCTTCGGGTATCAAAGCCTGTAGCTGACCGCTGAGGCGTTCCGTAAGCTGCGGTGCTAACCAATGCCTGTGTTTCAATTAACATGGGTCTTGCGCCTTCTAATGTTGCCGCAATGGCAATCCCGCTTAATTCTTCATCTCTTTGAGAAAGCAGGATTTCCGAAGGATTGGAAACTTGTCTGAGCCCGCCGCTGTGCATTGCGTAAATCCCTAATTCTGCTGCGGCACCAAATCTGTTTTTAATAGAACGGAGAATTCTGTAGACATGATGTCTGTCGCCTTCAAATTGTAAAACGGTGTCAACCATGTGTTCCAGGATTTTAGGCCCTGCAATCGCCCCATCTTTGGTAATATGACCTATTAAAAAGACCGGAGTATCCGTTTCTTTAGCGAAACGAAGTAATTCGGCAGTACATTCCCTTACTTGTGAAACACTGCCCGGAGTAGAATCAATATGTGAAGAGTGTAGTGTCTGGATGGAATCTACTACAATAATATCGGGTTCAAGAACCTCAATTTGCTTAAATATATTTTGTGTAGAGGTTTCAGTAAGGATATAACATTCTGCGGTTGGATTACTGGTAATCCTTTCTGCACGCATTTTAATCTGCTGTTCACTTTCTTCGCCTGAGACATAGAGTACTTTTTTTCCGGTGATGTTTAATGCAAGTTGCAGCATCAGTGTCGATTTACCTATACCCGGTTCACCTCCGATCAAAACTACAGATCCTGCCACTAAACCACCACCCAGTACACGGTCGAGTTCAAGGTCATTGGTGGAGAGTTTGTTTTCCTCAGAAAATGCAATATTAGTAATCTTATTAGGTTTATTGGATCTTTTCGTAGAACCCGATGTCTGCCATGCGGGAACACTGGCTCCTGGTTTTTCAATGACTTCCTCTACGAAAGTATTCCAGGAATTACAAGATGGGCACTTTCCAAGCCATTTGGCTGATTCGTACCCACAACTCTGACAGAAATATGCTGATTTAGTTTTAGCCAATTGATTTGAGATTAAAACACGAATTTAACTTAATTCGGTGGATAATAAGAGCTCATTTGAATTACTAGTGTATTTGCTTGTTGGTCGCTTCTTTACCGAAAATATAATTTAAGATAAATAGTTGTTTATATATAATTATTGATATTCTATTGATTAATAATTTATTTTTAATTGTGTATTAATTGTATTTATTATGATAATTAATTGCTTAATATTAATACATTGCGAATAATTATTTAATCAAATATATATTTTATGAGAAAAACTATTAAAGGAGCGTCTACGGGCGCATTATTAGCTCTTGCAATTTCCGGGACAATTATTTCGGGGTGTAAAAAGAACGAAGGAAGTTCAGCAGTAAAAGATAATGTGAGTAATTCGCAGTGGCAATCTGTTAAAAATGTGGATGGCAGATTGCAATTTGCTAGTACAAAAGCCCTATATCAAACTTTGGATTCAATAAAAAATAAGGGAACTGACTTTTTGAAAAACTGGGAAAGTCAGCAAGGGTTTAAGTCACTGAGAGCTGGTAAAGTAGAAGAAGGAGGATTGATGGATACATTTGATTTCCCCGAGTTCTATGCAGCTGTAATTAACGAAAAAGGCGAATATATGGTTGGAGATACTATTGTTTGGTTTAATAAAGGGCTAAAACATATGGTTCCGGGTAGAAATGAAGCTAAACTAGCTGCAATTAAAGAAAATCCTGCTACAAGCGAGATCAGCTATAAAGCAGGGAATGTCGCTTTAAATAGCAATTCGGCAGTTAAATCGGGGCAGACAAAAACAATGAGTGTACAATTGGGAAAAAATGATGGTGATGCAAGATATCAAAAGGAATTTACGCATGATAACGATCCGGGAAGCATACGCAAAATTATTTTTGAAATCCAGAACTATGTGGAAGGTAGTGGGCAGTTCGGAACTATGAGTGTTCTATATACCAGGATTAAACAAGAATACAAAGGTAGTAAATGGAGACCTGCTGGTGAAACGATGGAAAAAAGTATCTCTAATGGAAGTTATACGATCCAATACAATAGTACTTTTGATAATTCGGTAAAATATCTAAGTGGAAGTATACCATTTCTAACGCAAACTGATGGTAACAATCTAGTATATGGAATTGGTAGCGTTACTACTCCATATGGTAATATAACTGCTACTGTGACTGGTAATTATCATGCTAAAGTATTGGTGGCAGGGTATTCCAGAGGTATCTGGGATGTTGCAGCAAACTGGTAATCAAATTTAAGGTTTGTGGAATAAATAGAAAAGCCCGGTTACTATTTAAAGTACCAGGCTTTTCCATTATGTTTTGAACACGAGTTTTACAACTTTATTTCTTCGTCTTTAGAAGAGATAAAATGAAACTCTGTTAATAAGTAAGACGGAACCGCCTTCACTTTAATTTTCTGTCCGAATTTAAAGAACCACTTCCATTGCAGGGAGTAAATACCTTTTTTGATAAAGGCCTCTATATACGGGTGTACACAAAGCGTAATGTTTTTTTCATTCTGCTCACGCAAAATGTAGTTCATATTACTTTCAATATCATCCATTAAAACGATGCTCGCTTTAATTTCACCAGTACCGTGACACATTGGACAAACTTCACTGGTCACAATGTTCATCTCAGGACGAACACGCTGACGCGTAATTTGTACAAGGCCAAATTTACTTGGAGGCAGAATAGTGTGTTTAGCACGATCCAGTAACATCAGTTCACGCAAGTAGTCAAATAACATTTTACGGTTTACTGGTTTGTGCATATCGATAAAATCGATCACTACAATACCACCCATATCACGTAGTCTGAGCTGACGCGCAATTTCCTTTGCTGCTTCCTTGTTTACCTGTAAGGCGTTGTCTTCCTGGTTTTCTTTATTAGCTGTTCTGTTACCACTGTTAACATCGATCACGTGAAGTGCTTCGGTATGTTCCACAACAAGATAAGCTCCGCCGGCAAGATTTACGGTTTTGCCAAAGCCATTCTTAATTTGTTTTTCAATTCCGAAATGCTCGAATATAGGTTCCTTGTGCTTGTAAGGTTTTACTATTTTCTCCATTTCCGGAGAAATCTCATGCACGTAAGAACGGATATCTTCAAACAAGCCTGCATCGTTCACATAAACATTAGTGAAGTCAACACTTAAAATGTCACGAATTAACGTAGACGTTCTGTCCATCTCACCCCAAACACGTTTGGAAGGTTCAGCTTCAGGTAATTTCTTGATGAAATTTTCCCACTTAGAGACAGAATCCAATAAGTCTTTTTGCAATTCTTCAACCCCTTTACCTTCAGAAACTGTTCTGATGATCACACCGAAGTTTTTAGGCTTAATACTTTCAATAATCTTTTTTAAGCGATTACGTTCCGTATTACTCTTAATTTTTTTCGAGATTGATATTACATTAGAAAATGGGACTAATACAATGTACCGTCCTGCAATAGAAAGATCAGAGCTTAGACGCGGTCCTTTAGTTGAAATAGGCTCTTTAGCTATTTGAACAGGTATAAGCATGTTTTTGGAAACGACCTCAGATATTTTGCCAGCCTTATTAATATCGGCTTCAAGCTTTAAATTGTCTAATAACGTCCCACTAACAGTGCCATTCCGCTTAATTTTTGTAAGCTTTAATAAAGATTGAACTTGCGGACCAAGATCGAAATAATGCAAAAAAGCATCTTTCTCATAACCCACATCAACAAACGCAGCATTCAGTCCCGGCATAATTTTCTTTATGCGGCCTAAATAAATATCGCCTACGGCGTAATTTGTGTTGACGTGTTCTTTATGAAGTTCTACAAGTTGTTTATCTTCAATCAAAGCTATGGTTACTCCCGTAGGAGACGAATCGATAATTAATTCCTTTACCAAAAGCTATACATTTAAAGGGATGAATCCCTTATTAAACACATGGACTGAATATATAAAAAACAGATCAACGAATAATAGATACTAAAACTAATCTTAGTATCTATTATTCGTTGATCATGGAGAAAAATCTATTTTTTCTTATGTCTGTTTTTTCTTAAACGCTTTTTACGTTTGTGGGTGGCCATTTTATGTCTTTTTCTTTTTTTACCGCTTGGCATAATTGTAAGGTTTAAATATTTTTATAAATCTGTTTATTAGTTTTTGGTTTTTAGCTCTGCCACTTTCTTATCAATGAAATTAGATAAGGTTGGATTTGCTGCCAATTTTTTACTGTTCAGGTAAGCCTCAACAGCTTCTTTGTTTTTACCCAGGTTCTCATAAGCTGTAGCCAGATAGAAATAAGCATCTGGTGAAGGCTTTTTGGCAATTATACCATTGAACCTGGTTATTGCTTTGTCAAATTGTCCGGATTTTATCGCAAAAGTTCCTAAGCTCATGTTTGCTTTTAAGTTATCAGGATCTTTTTTAATGACGTCCAGCAACATTGCTATACCCGACATCGGTGCTCCCATGCCATTAACGACAGTGATTCCCAACCCGGTTTTAGCTTCAAGATTTGTTGAATCCAGTGCTACAGCATTCGTATAGGCTGCATTTGCTTTTTGTAATAATACAGGAGATATTAAACTATCCTGTGTATTGTCAAAAGCTTTCATCAATCTGCCACCAGCAGCTAACCAGCTATTCAGGTTTCGCTCTTTGCCAGCAATGATTTCCAGATATAACGCGCTTGGAACAGCTTGCTCAACATCATCCCATTTTTCTGCAAGAACTTTCGCAGCGTTCACTTTCTGATCTTCAGATGCAGTTTTATACGCATTTTCCAATGTAGTGATTTCCGCAGCTAAGTTAGCATTAATTGAATTTTTAGCAGCGGTCGAGACCTCTGTTAAATTAATTGTACTGCCTGCTGAAGTAAGTTGCCCTCCGGCAGGAACGCCAGATGTTTCTTTCTTCGGCTTCACTAAACCTTTAATATCTCTTGTAAACAAAAATACAGCCAGCAGAATTACTGCTGCGATAATTAATGTCTGTTTAGATCGGATAGTGTTCATCATAAGCAGATTAAGCTTCTACGCTTAGTTTTTTTGAATTGTTTTTTACTTTATCAACAAAAACTTTTGCTGGTTTGAAACTTGGTACAAAATGCTCTGGAATAATAATCGCAGTGTTTTTTGAAATATTTCTGGCAGTTTTTTGTGCTCTTTTCTTAACAACAAAACTTCCAAAACCCCTAACATAGACATTTTCGCCACCGATCATACTGCTTTTGATTACTTTGAAAAACGCCTCAACGGTTTCCTGTACATCTACCTTTTCAATTCCTGTTTTCGTTGATATTTCTGAAATAATATCTGCCTTAGTCATATTTTCTATTATTAATTGTTGTGTGTTTAATATTATAAGTGATTTGGGGTTGCAAAAGTATTGCTTTTTAATGAGATAGGAAAATAAAAGATCAATTATTTATCTTGAATAGTATCAGGGAATTGCAAGTTTTACATAATCTAACCTGATCAGCGTATTTCTACAGGCTATAACAAAATATACATTGGTGAATTTTGCGCAAGAAAAAATAATAATTTATAACTCGGCAAAATAATGGATTACTTGTATTTTTGAAGTTATGGCATTTCAGCAAGAGCTTACCAGCTGGTATCTGGTTAATAAAAGAAATCTCCCCTGGAGACATACGCAAGATCCCTATATTATCTGGTTATCAGAGATCATTTTACAGCAAACAAGGGTAGAGCAGGGCTTGCCTTATTTTAACCGTTTTCTGGAAGCATACCCTACTGTTGCAGATTTCGCTGCTGCTACAGAAACACAGGTTCTGAAGCTTTGGCAGGGGTTGGGGTATTATTCACGCGGTAGAAATATGTTGTTTACAGCGCGTCAGATTATGGATTTATATGGCGGAATTTTTCCTGTCAGCTATCGGGAACTGATCAAACTTAAAGGTGTTGGTGAATATACAGCAGCTGCAATTTCTTCCTTTTCTTCTGGTGAACCGATGGCGGTTTTAGACGGGAATGTGTTTCGCGTACTCTCAAGATATTTTGGAATCAGTACGCCGATTAATAGTACTTCTGGCAAAAAACAATTCTCTGAACTTGCACAATCTTTGATTAGTGAGCAGGATCCGGCCTTGTATAATCAGGCGATTATGGAATTTGGTGCTTTGCAGTGTAAGCCTAAATCTCCTGATTGCGAAATTTGTCCGTTAGTGCTTTCCTGTTATGCAAAAAACAATAATCTGGTTCCGGTTCTTCCGGTTAAGCTCAAAACTGTGAAGGTCAGAACGCGTTATATTAATTATTTTATTTGCGAAAATGACGATAAAGTACTCGTTAATAAAAGGATTTTGGAGGATATCTGGCAGCATTTGTATGATTTTCCCAGCATAGAAACTTTAACGGAAGCTGATGTTAATCATGAGGAGTTTACGGAAAAAGTTAAACAAAATTTTGGATCAGCTGTTGTTATCCGGCCGCTGATGCAAGTGAAACATTTATTAACACACCAAATTATATACGTTCAATTTTTTGGTTTAGATAATTATATCATTAACTTTAATATTAGCGCAGAAGCGAATTGGGTCACTTGGGCCGATTTGGATCAGCTGCCACAACCGAAAATTCTAACCAAATTTATTAACTTCTATTTTAACAAATAGTAAACTCCAAATTCATGTCAGGTATTAACAAAGTAATTTTAGTTGGACATTTAGGGAAGGATCCTGAAGTCCGTCACCTAGACGGTGGTGTCACCGTTGCAAGCTTTCCGCTGGCTACATCAGAAACTTATAATAAAGATGGAAAACGCATAGAACAAACAGAGTGGCATAACATTGTGTTATGGAGGGGTTTAGCTGAAGTGGCGTCAAAGTATCTGCAAAAGGGGAAACTCGTTTATATAGAAGGAAAACTACGTACACGGTCATTTGAAGACCGGGAGAAGATAAAAAAATATGTAACTGAAGTCGTGGCTGAGAATTTTACAATTCTGGGCAGGAAAAGCGATTTCGAAAATACACCGGTAACGACTAACAGTACGCCTAAAAGTGAAAATGATTACCTGGATGCAGATGGCATCTCGGGTGATTTGCCTTTTTAAAGTCATTTATAGCGTAGCCTGATTTTTGTTTAACATTTTATAAAAAGCCAGCATATCCGATCAGGAATATGCTGGCTTTTTTTCTAGCTGAAAATGACTTCAAGCAAAAAAGGGATCAAGTCATCAACTTGTGGAGCAGGCTCTTTTTTAAGCATAAATTTTTGACACGCTAAACAGAAAGTCTTTGCTATCACGGATGCTCTTATGGCTCTGGAAGTTGCGCTGAAAGCTTTCAATTTGCATGGGAATGACTCAGCCTAAACAAGGCCGGGCTGTTAGTAAATAAATTCAAAATAGCTAAATAATAACTCTACATCGGCCGGGTACTGCCTGAGTACTGTCCGAGTACTCGTTAGGGTAAGAGCAGTGCTAAAGTAACGTGAGAGCATGGCAAGTCCAAGTCAAAACAACTAGTTGAAATGACTTAGAGTAAGTATGCTTAAAGGCTGTTCTCAACCTGGTGTCATCCCGACCACCACTCAGGCACAACCAAACCATAACTAGTTGAAAATTAATGAAATTATAATTTTCCCTTTGACTAACCCACGGACAACTGCGGACAATTGCAGACAGCTGCGGACAATTGCGGACATTTTTTACGCATCAGGATAATCTTTAACGCTAATAGCTTACATTGGTGGAAAAGCATTTATTTATTATGGGAAGATTAACGGGTAAATTTTCGAAGGGAATCCTGGGCGGTTTCATTTTTAAAGCAGCAGTTTGGAGTACAGGTTGTTTCAAAAGTCCTGTACCGGGCATAATGAAACAAGCAATAGAAACCGAAAAAGGCATCAGAGAACTTTCGTAAAAGTAGCAAGCCTGGAAAAATCAGGATCTTTCCTCCCCCTAAAACTTGAAATTTAATCCCTGATCCGCGAGTTTATAACTTGATCACAAAAAAGGCCGCCCGTTGGGGGCAGCCTTTTTTTATGCTGAGTGCTAAAAACTAATTAGGGTTCTTAACGTAATAAATATTAAGTCTTATTTTCCGGTTCGCAGGGTTGTTAAATGAACCGATAACGGCTCTTCCCGCTGAGGTTGCATAAGGCTGTAAGTTAAATTCAGTTGTAGCTGTTGGTGCTAAGTATGTTCCGTAATCCACAGTTTTTCCGTCAACAATATCCTGAATATAGCTCGTTATTACAAAAGTGTAGCTTTTTTTCGTTTTATCGTAGAATCCTCCGAATGGTAATACTGCCCTTGGATCGCCACCAGGATTATTTGTTGAGGCCACATTATTATCCGGTAGATTTTGTCTTTGTTTCGCAATATCTAATCTGTACAAAGAAAGACGTGGTGGTATTTTAAATGGAACTGAATCTGTAGGATCGCTGATGTCAATCACCAGTTCAGCTTTATTAATGACAATTTTTCCTGTGGAAGCTTTGAGGTTCTTCAGGTAAGGAAAAGTTATTTTGTTTCTCACTCCACTCATTGCCTGCAAATAAGTTACCGCGTAATCTGCTGGTGTCTTTATCTGGGCTGCAATGGCTGTATTGGTATAATCATGTTTTACAGTTGCTGCAACTGGCCCTGCGGGTGCAGAGACTGGAAACATAGCTGCCACCGTATCTCTAAGTGTTGCAGTAGTCGCATTTTGTTTTTTATAATAAATCTCCAGGTTAGAGTTGCTACCGGCGAAATCCAGGAACATCACTGCACCGGGTTTTCCGGAAACCAGGCTTGCGGTTACTTTTAAACCTTTAAAAGCAGCTGCTAAATTAGCATTTGTACTTAAAGTTACTGAGTCCAGCGCCATGATCTTACTTTTGATCAATGCTGTTGATAATTTAATCCTTAATTGAGGAGCGGCATTATATGCAGTGTCTGGTGCGCCCGGGATTACTCTGACAACTCTGACAGAGGTACTTGGCCTTGGTGTTATCGTTGCCGATCCAAGAAGGTCTGTTGACGCGTAATCCGTTGTATTCAGGAAGCCGGTTTGAGTAGAAAGGTTCGAGTTTAATTGAGTTACTCTAACATTGAATGTTGAAGTACTGTCTCCGTAAAACTGTGCAAGCTGGCTTCCGATAGTGGCCTGGACTGTAGCAGGAACTGCGGTATTTGTTGCATAAGACATCACTAATACTGCCGAATCAATTTCAGCAGCTGTACCAAAACTATATCCTGTACTACCTGGTAAGGTAACTGCCATAGCCAGGTTTGCTGTTGTTGAACCGAAAATCGGATCAGCCATTTGTCCGAGAGGATATCTGACTAAGCCAACGGCTGAACCTGTTGTTGCAGGAGGATATGTTGAGGCAGGATCATCCAGTTCAGTACGGGAAGTAACCGTAACTGTATCCAAAAGAATCCCACTGACCGCGTTAGCTGGATTAATATCTAAACCGATAGTACTGGAGTCTTTACAAGACGAAAAAAGAAAAAGACTTATTAACAGGGTCAATAAGTCTAGTTTTGAAAATTTCATAATTAATTTAATAATACCTGAGTTTATGCTATTGAAACCAATTCATCATTCGAGATTTCTTCATATAAAGCATAGAAGTTCTCGAAATTTTCGGTTAAATTAAAGGCTAAAGTTGGCTTATTTGAATCTTTAACAAATTTTAACACATCAGCATCAATTTTCTCATCGGCCAAAACTACAGCGTCAGCGTAAGTAATTGCACCAATATGCAAAGTATTGCTGTCTGCATTTTCGAAAACTTTGGTGTCATCCGCTGTCATGTTGTTCATCACTGCTTTTTTATGCAAATCAGCATGTAAAGTTTCAGTGAAACAGTTTTCATAAACAGAATAAACTACTTTAGAATTCTTGAATGTAGGGTCGTTTTTGTAAGAAGTTTTAATGTAAACAGGGACCAGTGAAGTCATCCAGCCGTGGCAATGCACGATATCCGGTGCCCAGCCTAACTTTTTAACAGTTTCCAGCGCACCTTTACAAAAGAAGATTGTTCTTTCGTCATTGTCTGCATAAAACTTGTTTTCTTTATCTCTGAATACATACTTGCGCTGGAAATAATCTTCATTATCCAGGAAGTAAACCTGCATACGAGCTGCTGGAATAGATGCGACTTTGATAATAAGCGGGTTGTCATTGTCATCAATCATGATGTTCATTCCAGATAAACGAATAACTTCGTGCAGCCTGTTCCTCCGTTCGTTGATATTGCCGAACCTTGGCATAAGAATACGGATCTCAAATCCTTTTTCTTGCATTGCCTGAGGTAATTGACGGGTAATCTCTGAAATTTTGGTGAGTTCCAGGAAAGGCGACATCTCGTGTGTAACAATCAGTAGCTTCGTTTTTGCCATCTCCATATTTGTGAATAAATATTTATGTTAAAGAAAAGATAATCAAGGGGCAAAGGTAAGCAATTTATTCAAATTTATCAATATCTTGCTTAGATGTTTTGTTGGGATTATATAATTAACCAACTTTGGACTTTGAAATTTTACAACCCGGTTTGGAAGTTATAAATACAATAGCAGGATTAAATAGCTTGCTGAAGCCACTAAAACTGGCTCAACAAAAAATAGCATTAGTGCCTACAATGGGCGCTTTGCATAAAGGACACGTATCTCTCGTAAAGATCGCTCAACAACATGCAGATGTTGTAGTTTGCAGTATTTTCGTGAATCCAACGCAGTTTACTGACCCTAAAGACCTGGAAAAATATCCAAGGCCACTACAGCATGATATTGAAATGTTGCAGGATGCGGGATGTGATTATGTGTTTATGCCGTCCGTAAAAGAAATGTACCCTGTGCCTGAAAATTGGCATATTGATCTCGGACCAGCCGAATTTTTGCTGGAAGGAGAGTTCAGAAAAGGGCATTATCAGGGCGTAACCCAGATCGTTAAGAAACTTTTTGATGCAGTTGATCCTGATCTGGCGTTTTTTGGTCAGAAAGATTTTCAGCAGGTATTGATGATCCGTAATATGGTTGCTCATTTCAATTTGCCGTTAAAGATTGTTTCCTGTCCGATTATCAGGGAAGAAGACGGGCTGGCTATGAGTTCCAGAAATATTCACCTTTCTGCTGTGGAGCATGAGCATGCATTGGTATTGAGCAAAGCCCTGACTTATGTGAAGGATCATTTTCAAACAGAAACTATAGAAGTTTTATTAAAAGAGGCCATAGCTATCATTCAAAGTGTAAAAGGGGTAGAACTTGATTATTTTACAATTGCGAACAGCGAGACGCTTCTTCCTGAAAAAGATAAGGCAGCACAGCATCTGGTTGCCCTGGTTGCGGCAAAAGTCGGAGATACCAGGCTGATTGATAACATGATGCTGAACTGACAAGAATTACAATGAATCAATATAATATTATCTAACTTTACAGCATGATTATCGAGATATTAAAATCGAAAATACACCGTGTCAGGGTGACACAGGCGGAATTAAACTATGTAGGCAGCATCACAATTGATGAGGACCTGATGGATGCCGCGAATATCATTGCTAATGAAAAGGTGCAGATTGTCAATAATAATAATGGGGCAAGATTTGAAACCTATGTGATTAAAGGTGAGCGCGGTAAAGGTACAGTATGTTTAAATGGTGCGGCTGCAAGGCAGGTACAGGTTGGAGATACTTTAATTATCATTTCTTATGGTTCTTTACCTATTGAAGAAGCTAAATTGTATAAGCCTATCCTGGTGTTCCCTGATGATAACAATCATCTTCTAAAATAATTATTTTTCGGAAAGATACTATGCAACCATAGTATCTTTCAGTTTGAAATACTAAATTTGGCAAAAAGTAATTTTCCAAAAATAATTATTATGCTATTTCAACTAAGTGAAGAACAATTGATGATCCAGCAGGCTGCGAGAGATTTCGCGCAGCATGAATTAAAGCCTGGTGTAATTGAAAGAGATGAACATCAGAAATTTCCGGCGGAGCAAGTGAAAAAGCTTGGCGAACTGGGTTTTTTGGGAATGATGGTTTCAGAAAAGTTCGGTGGAAGCGGATTAGATGCGGTTTCATACGTGCTGGTTATGGAAGAGCTTTCTAAAGTTGACGCCTCAGCTTCAGTTGTGGTTTCTGTCAACAATTCTTTAGTTTGCTATGGCTTAGAGGCTTATGGCTCTGAATTTCAAAAAGAAAAATATCTTAAACCTTTAGCTTCAGGACAACAAATTGGTGCATTTTGTTTATCTGAGCCAGAAGCGGGTTCTGATGCAACTTCTCAGCAGACTACTGCCGAAGATAAAGGTGACTATTACCTGTTAAACGGAACAAAAAACTGGATTACTAATGGAAGCAATGCTTCTACTTACCTGGTTATTGCACAGACGCATCCAGATCTTAAGCATAAAGGGATCAACGCTTTTATTGTAGAAAAGGGAATGGAAGGTTTTACAATCGGCCCTAAAGAGAATAAAATGGGCATCCGCGGATCTGATACACATTCTCTGATGTTCAATGATGTAAAAGTCCCTAAGGAAAACAGAATTGGTGAGGATGGATTCGGATTTAAATTTGCGATGAAAACTTTAGAGGGCGGCCGTATTGGTATCGCTGCTCAGGCGCTTGGTATTGCGGCTGGTGCATACGAACTGGCACTGGCTTATGCTAAACAACGTAAATCATTCGGTAAACCAATTGCAGAGCATCAGGCGATTGCTTTTAAGTTAGCAGATATGGCTACAAGTATTGAAGCGGCAAGAATGCTGGTTTATAAAGCGGCCTGGTTAAAAGATCAGGGCCTGCCTTATACGCTGGCTGGTTCTATGGCCAAATTATATGCTTCTAAGGTTGCGATGGATGTGACAGTTGAGGCTGTTCAGGTACATGGTGGTTATGGATTTGTTAAAGAATACCATGTAGAACGTTTAATGCGTGATGCAAAAATTACACAGATTTATGAAGGTACTTCTGAAATCCAGCAAATGGTTATTTCAAGAGAGATATTAAGATAATATAATTGATCAGAATTTTATATAAAAAGGCTGTTTTCTATTTGGAAAACAGCCTTTTTATGTTTTTAGTCGTTATCGGTACCGGCAATCGTACCGAATAAAGCTTTGATTACAGCCACTACGATGGCTAAAAATGCAGCAGCAAAGAAGCCGGAAATATAAAATTCTTTCATCATATTAGCTACTAAAAGGATCATTAATACGGTAATGATAAAAGACATCAGTCCCAGTGTCAGAAAGTTGATTGGGAAAGTAAGCAGCCTTAAAACAAATCCGATGGTCGCATTGGCCAGTGCAATCAGTACGGCAGCAATAATTGCGGTACCGAATCCATCAATACGAACGCCCGGAACAAGGTATGAGCCCAGCAGCATGGCCAGACCCATCAATAAAATTTCAATAATAAGTTTCATAATGTTTAGTTTTAAAAAATGTACAGCCGTTTAGTAAAATCAGTTCCGGTGCTGTTTGGGATTGCTTGTTTAATGTCATGTTCCTCAGCAAATAATAAGCCACTTTCTGTCCGGTTTTCATCGGATAGTACTGCAATTATCTTTTCAGACATTGATCCTGCTGGTTTGGGACTGATCAGGAATATTCCAGGGGTGGATACTGCGCATGCTGATTTAATTACTGTTTTAGAGACTCCTGATGACGAAGATACTACAGGCATGGAACATAATATACCCGGTAAGCTGGAAGTAACGGACAGTACTTTGGTTTTCAGACCTGCTGAATCATTTATTTCAGGAAAAAATTATTTAGTCATCTCGTATATGAATGCGCAGTTTGCCAGTACGGATAAAATAATCAGCGGCCGGCTAAATCATAGTGTAAAGCCTCAGCAGGTCGTGCTAAAGCGTTAAGTCTTTAATTCCTTCCCGTTTAATTTTTTTTTATTTTCTGTTTCAGGCTGTTATTTAATTTTTTTAAATTAGTTCTGTTAAACAGCATATGGATTTACAAGCGGTATTTGTTTTTATTTTTGAAATAAAATCCCTACCTTTGCACTGATATAGAGGGGCAAGAGGGGGCAGATGTCCCCTCTTTTCTTTTATCCGCAAATTGGTTTATGCAAGTAGAGAAGAGAGTAATAGAATTAGTAGAGGAAAAAATTTCGGACAGACCGGAGTTATTTTTAGTTGAGGTGAAGTTGTTGCCTGGCAATAAGTTAATCATTCATGTGGATGGTGATCAGGGCATCAGTATTCAGGATTGTGCTGCGATTAGCAGACATGTTGGATTTCATCTGGAAGAAGAAAATACTATTGAGAAAGCATATAATCTGGAGGTTTCCTCTCCTGGTGTTGGCGAGCCTTTAAAGCTTCAAAGACAATATGAGAAAAACATCGGACGCGAATTGAGTGTTAAAGTTACCGGAGGTGATATTATGGAAGGAAAACTGCTGGATGTAAATGAGCAGTCGATTACTATTGAAGCGAAAGTAAAAGAAAAAGGAAAGAAAGCACAATTGGTTGAAACCAGTCTGGACTTTAGTAATATAATAGAAACAAAGGTTTTAATTTCATTTAAATAAAAATGAGCAATATTAATTTAATCGATTCATTTCAAGAATTCAAAGAGTTCAAGAACATCGACCGTCCTACGGTGATCAGTGTGCTGGAAGAAGTATTTCGTAGCATGTTACGTAAGAAATATGGTACTGATGAGAATTGTGATGTAATTGTTAACCCTGATAATGGTGATTTAGAGATCTGGCGTACAAGAAAAGTAATGGAAGATGGCTTTTCTGAAGATGACGATCTTGAAATCGAACTGGCTGAGGTTAAACAGTTAGATGCAGATATGGAAGTTGGAGACGACTACATTGAGCAGATTACTTTAGAGAGTTTTGGAAGAAGAGCTATTTTAGCTGCTCGTCAGACACTGGTATCTAAAGTACTTGAATTAGAGAAAGACGAGATCTTTAAGAAATATAAGGACAGAGTTGGAGAAATCGTAACAGGAGAAGTTTATCAGGTTTGGAAAAAAGAAACGTTAGTACTGGATGATGAGGGTAATGAGTTAATTATGCCTAAAACTGAACAGATACCGGCTGATTATTTCAAAAAAGGTGATACTGTACGTGCGGTAATCTTAAAGGTGGATATGATGAATAGCACACCAAAGATTATTATTTCAAGAATTGCCCCTGAGTTTTTACAACGTTTGTTTGAAATTGAGGTTCCTGAGATCTTCGACGGTTTAATTACGATTAAGAAAATTGTTCGTGAACCAGGAGAACGTGCTAAAGTAGCTGTGGAATCTTATGATGACAGAATTGACCCGGTGGGTGCTTGTGTTGGTATGAAAGGTTCACGTATCCATGGTATCGTGAGAGAACTTAAAAATGAGAATATTGATGTAATCAATTTCACTAATAATATTTCTCTTTATATCACAAGAGCTTTGAGTCCTGCTAAAATCACTTCCATCAAATTGGATGATGTAACTAAACATGCTTCGGTTTACCTGAAGCCTGACCAGGTTTCTCTTGCAATTGGCCGTGGTGGACATAATATCAAGCTTGCCGGTAAATTAACTGGTTACGAAATTGATGTTTACCGTGAAGCTGGTGAAGAAGATGAAGATGTGGATATCGAAGAATTCTCGGATGAAATCGATAGCTGGATTATCGATGAATTGAAATCAATTGGCTGTGATACAGCAAGAAGCGTACTAGCGCTGTCAGTAGACGAATTAGTAAAAAGAACTGATCTGGAGGAAGAAACTATTAAAGAAGTTATCAGTATATTACAGTCAGAATTTGAATAAGCGTTGACTTGATGAGAAAAAACAAGAATAAACGTTACTTTTGTATAAGAATTAAGAAAAAATAGGATATCAATGTCAGACGACAAACCAATAATTTTATTCAAAGCAGTTAAGGAACTTAACGTAGGGATAGCTACGGCCGTTGAGTTTTTAGAAAAGAAAGGCTTTTCTGTTGAGAATAAACCCACTACTAAACTCTCCCGCGATATGTATAATGCATTATTGAAAGAGTTTCAGGGAGATAAAATCGTAAAAGAAGAAGCCAATCAAATTGTTATAGGTAAAATTCGTCGTGATGAGCCTGAAGTAACTGAAAAAGTTACGGATGCACCTAGAAAAAATGTTGAATTCGAAAGCGAGGGTATTTTAATCAAAAACCTTCATTCCTACACTCCTCCTACAGTTGAGAAACCTAAGGAAGAAGTAAGCCCTGCCCCTGCTCCTGAAAAAGAAGCGGTAGTGGAAAAGGAAACTGAAAAGGTTGAAGAAGGCACATTAAAAGGTGTTAAAATTGTAGGGAAAATTAATCTTGACGATTTAAACTCTAAGACCCGCCCTGCAAAAAAAGAAGAACTTCCAGCTGCTGAAGTTGTGAAAGCTGAAGCTCCGGTTGTACCGGCTGCTCCCGTTGAAACACCTGCACCAGCAGCGATTATCCCGGAGGCACCTAAGGTAGTTCAGGAGGAAGTTAAGCCAGTAGAAAAACCTATTGAGGCTAAACCTGTTGAAATTAAACCTGAAGTAGTTAAAGCTGTGGAAGAAGAAGTTAAAGAAGAAAAACCAAAACCTGTGGAATCACCTGTTGTTAAAGCAGAGCCGGTTAAAGAAGTTGTTGCACCGAAAGCGGATAAACCTGACGAAGTTGAGGTTATCAAAGCCCGTTCTGTAAAACTTTCCGGACCAAATATTATTGGTAAAATTGTCTTGCCGACAACACCTGAACGTAAATCGCAACCTGTCGCTTCTTCGGCGGACAGCAATGATGCGAAAAGGAAACGCAAGCGTAAAAAGGCTCCGGGTGCACCTGGACAGAATCAGTCGTCGGGGGGTAATCCTTCAACGCCTAATCAGCAGGGAGGAAACAATCCTGCTGCACCTGCAAAACCTGCGGGTGTGCCAACTTTTACCAACAGACCTGATTTCAGGAACAATACAAATAATACAGCCAACAGGCCTAACTTTAGAAACAGCAAACCAGGCGGACCTGGAGGCTCTAAAGAAGAACCTACGGAAAAAGAAATACAAGATCAGATTAAAGCAACTCTTGCACGTTTAAGCGGAGCTGGTAAATCTGGTAAGTTTGCACAGCGTGCAAAACTGCGTCGTGGTAAACGTGACGATGTGGCTCTTTCTGCGGAAGAAGCTGCAATGGAGCAGGAACTACAGTCTAAAGTGTTGAAAGTAACAGAATTTGTTACGGCAAACGAATTAGCAAGCATGATGGATGTACCGGTTACCAAAATTATTGGTACCTGTATGAGTCTTGGTATGTTCGTTTCGATCAATCAGCGTTTAGATGCAGAAACATTAACGATTGTTGCAGATGAATTTGGTTACGAAATACAATTCGTTAAACCGGATGATGAAGGTGATAGTATTATTGAAGAATCAGATAATCCTGAAGATTTAGTACCAAGAGCACCGGTAGTTACGATTATGGGTCACGTCGATCATGGTAAGACCTCTTTACTGGATTATATCCGTAAAGCGAATGTTGTAGCTGGTGAAGCGGGTGGTATTACACAGCACATTGGTGCTTATATGGTAACTACACCAACTGGTAAAAAAGTAACGTTCTTAGATACACCGGGTCACGAAGCCTTTACAGCGATGCGTGCACGTGGTGCGAAAGTAGCGGATATTGCAATTATTGTTGTTGCAGCGGATGATGCAGTGATGCCTCAGACTAAAGAAGCAATCAGTCATGCTCAGGCAGCTGGAGTTCCTTTGGTATTCGCCTTCACGAAAATTGATAAACCGGGAGCAAACTCTGATAAGATCCGTGAGCAGTTATCAATCATGAATATCCTGGTAGAGGATTGGGGTGGTAAATTCCAGTCTCAGGAAATCTCAGGTAAAAGCGGCTTAAATGTTGATCTTTTATTAGATAAAGTATTATTAGAAGCTGAATTGTTAGAATTAACAGCTAATCCTAATAAACGCGCTACTGGTAGTGTAATTGAAGCGACCTTAGATAAAGGACGTGGTATTGTCACTACTGTACTGGTTCAGGCTGGTACTTTAAAAGTGGGTGATCCGATTTTAGCGGGTAGCTACAGTGGTCGTGTGAAAGCGTTATTTAACGAACGTGGACAAAAAGTAGAACAAGCCGGACCTTCAGTACCGGTACAGGTATTGGGTATGCAGGGCGCACCTACAGCAGGTGATAAGTTCAATGCTGTAGAGAATGAGTCTGAAGCGAGAGAGATTGCAAACAAACGTTTACAATTAATGCGTGAGCAGGGCTTGAGAACTCAGAAACATATTACACTGGATGAGATTGGCCGTCGTTTAGCGATTGGTAACTTTAAAGAGCTTAACCTGATTGTTAAAGGTGATGTGGATGGTTCGATTGAGGCATTAGCCGATTCATTACTGAAACTATCTACTGAAGAGATCCAGATTAATATCATCAGTAAAGCGGTAGGTCAGATTTCAGAATCTGATGTATTGTTAGCTTCGGCTTCTGATGCGATTATCATCGGTTTCCAGGTTCGTCCTTCTTCAGGTGCAAGAAAGCTTGCTGAAGCTGAGCAAATCGATATCCGTCTGTACTCAATCATCTATGATGCGATCAATGAAATCAAAGCTGCGATGGAAGGTATGCTTGCTCCTGAATTCCAGGAGAAAATTACTGCAAACGTTGAGATCAGAGATACCTTCAAAATCACGAAAGTGGGAACGATTGCTGGTTGTATGGTATTGGATGGAACGATTACACGTAACAGTAAGATCCGTATTGTAAGAGACGGTGTGGTTGTATACACTGGTGAGCTGGCTTCACTGAAACGTTATAAAGATGACGTGAAAGAAGTAGCAAGAGGTTACGAATGTGGTCTGAACATACAGAACTTTAATAACATTGAAGTTGGTGATATCGTTGAAGCTTACGAACAAGTAGAAGTAAAAAGAAAGTTATAAGTTTATAAATAACTTGTATATATAACACCCTGTTAAGGTTCTTAAAAAGATTTTTAGCAGGGTGTTTTTTTTATAAAGAGAATTTAAAGAATAGTGATGAGCATTATAAAAGTTGGATATTTAATTTCATATGATTATGAATTTGTAAAAACATCTTTGCGAAGAGTATATAACTCTGTAACCGAAATAGTTTTTGCAGTTGATATCAATAGAAAAACCTGGGCTGGAGAAGATTTCTTCATCAGTGATGATTTTTGGAAATGGGTTAAAGAAACCGATGTTGAAAATAAAATCACTATTTATGAGGATGATTTTTCTATTCCTGGATTAACCACTATGGAATGTGATACCAGGGAGAGAAATATGTTAGGAAAGCGGATGGGTGCTTGTGATTGGTATGTTCAGATTGATTCAGATGAATACTTTTTAGATTTTGAAGCATTTGCAGCTAAGCTGAGAGAGTTTAAACCTGTTGTTCCGACAACAATCTGCTGCAACGTTACTACTTTGTTTAAAGAGCTTAATACAGGCTATCTATTAATTGATGAATCGGTAGAAACCTTAAGTTTTGCTACAAATAACCCGGTTTATCATGTGGCCAGAAATAATCAATCTGGTAATGAACATTTGTATTGGGATGATCTCGTTTTACACCAGAGTTGGGCAAGAACTCCAGATGAAATCAAATTAAAGCTAACAAACTGGGGACATAAGGATGATTTTAATACCACAAGCCTATATAAATTGTGGAATGCAATCGATGAGTTTAATTATCATTGTTTAAGTAATTTTCATCCCTTATCTCCATCCACATGGCCTAAACTTAAATTTATTCCAGGTGATGTCAATGAGATATTAAATTCATCGCTGCTTAAAGAACTCAGAGGTAAAAATGGACTGAGTTCAAGGAAGAAAAAGAATTTTTTATCAAGGTTATGGAAGAAGATCAAATCTTCTTTTTAAATAACCATAAGATCTTCTTAAGGAATTCAGGTCTTCCATATAAATCTATACATCTTTTGATATAATCATTAACAAGCTCTTTCGAAAAGTCAACAACTAATGACTTTTCATTTTCCTGATATGGTAGCTTCAGATGTTTAAAAATCAGGTTCTCCAAACTTTTTGCAATTTTACCGGCTTTATAATCTGTTGATATTTTTTGTTTTGAGGCTTTGGATAATCTCACTCTGATCTGAGGATCCTCATATAGACGGGTTAGTGCTGCTGCAATTTTTTTGCGGTCACGCTTAACTACAAATCCCGTTTGGTTATTGTCAATAACTTCTATCTGCGCATTATCTCTTTTCTCCGTGCTGATTGTAACGACTGGTGTGCCGCAGGTCATAGCCTCAGCGAGTACCATTCCGAAACTCTCTCCGATGCTGCTTGCCGCAAGGAAAACGTCCATAGCTTTGTAATAAACAAGTAGCTGACGGAGGTCTGATGTGGTACTCAAAGTAATAATTTTATCGCTGATGCCTAACAATGCTGCATGTGCTGCTATTTTAGGAGTTGAACCCAGTAATAAGAATCTTGCTGCTTCATTCTTTTGAGCAAATTCTGCAAATCCATCTAAGGTAATCAGGTCGAATTTATGGTCATCTGACCTGCCGATCCTGCCTGCAATAAATTTATCCTGAAGGTTATTAGCTTTTTTAAATCGGTTGACTTCGTCTTCCGTTGGGAGAAGTGAGTTAATATGATCAATATCTACAGGATAAGGCAGTACTTTCCTTTTTGAGGCGTAATTGTCTTGCAGTTTCATATCCAGCTTCATCCGGCGGACCAATATCATTTTAGAGATGTACAGATCATAATCAATCATATCGTAAAATGGAGAATTATCAAATTGCCCGAATACATTGGTCTGAATTACTATTCTAGGCTTATTCGCTTTGATCACCTTGAAAAGTTCTGGTTCAAGTGAGCCGTTTCCATGCCAGTGGAATACATCTGTTTCTTGTAATAGTTGTCCGAGTTTTACCAGGTCACCGTTAAGCTGAATAACTTTAATACCTAAATCTTCAATTAATCTGACCCGTTCCCCTCCGTTAAGCAGCGCTATAACAGTTACTTCAAAAAGGTCTTTATTTAAAAACTTACTAAACAGTTGAACTGCATATTCTGTTCCACCTAAACCGAGCTGATTTACTGCCTCTATAATTCTTATTTTCTTCATTGTATTAAATCTCTTATTAGCGCTTATTCTCCGATGGTCACGCCTGCTTTTTCAAAAAATGGTTTCCAGAATTCCAGGTTTCTATCCCATGCATGACAGCCGAACGGTAATTCGCCTTTGGTAATATCAAATCCGTGCAGATAGTTGTTTTCAATCGCAAAATGTACGGCTTGTTTATATCCTGGAATTTCCAGGCGCCTTGCTTTTCTGTTCACTTCGAGGCTCCAGAAAACATCCTCATTAAAATAATGTTCAGGTCTGCTGTTGTAAACCTCAATTTCTTTCTGATCTTCCAGACAGATGTCATGAAACTTTTTGGTATGGCGTAATGAAAATCCGCCGTTACCTACCCGGTTCTCAAATTGTAAATCGGTAGGCAGATCGGTATGGGGTTGTTTTGTGTTTTTTTTACGATGCAGGTAACTGAGAGCCTGATTTTTAATTCTTTTGATAAGGTCTGGATAAGCTGTGTATCTTAACCAGGGGGCTCCTATATAATCGTAACCCTGATTACACCAGTAGCTTAAATCATCTCTAAAGACAAATGCATCAGGCTGATAAATAAGAATAAAAGTATACGCAAGAAATTTTTCATAAAAGAGGGAAGAAAGCATCAATTTATTATATCCTTCGATGTCTTGAAAAAATGCGTCGTCAAATGAAATTACCTCGTCAAATTCAAAACCGTACTGGCTAAGGCTAAGATGCTGAGGTTTTACTGCAATTATTTTATGTTGGGATAGAATTTTAAAGCATTGTCTGATCGAAATTTCTTCTAACTTATTTAGCTGAGGTTTATATAGAGGGATAATAATTGCGGCTGTATTATTCATTGAAGTTATTCTGAATTGGTTTAGTATTTGATTTAAGCTTGAATTAACGCGTTGTAGCAATCCAGCGTTTGATTGAGGCAGTTTTTGAAAGTAAATTCTTTAACACGCTCATAACCATTATTGATATACTGTTTCCTTAAATCTTCACTATCGATCAGCCTTGAAATTACCTGGTTTATTGAATGTGTATCAGCAGGATTGAAATAACTGGCTGCATTACCTCCAACTTCTGGTAAGCAGGAAGTTTCACTACAAGCAACTGCACAACCGTTTTTAAAGGCTTCAAGCATGGGTAGACCAAAGCCTTCTTCAAGCGATGGATATATAAATACCAATGCATTTTCATAGAGCTGTTGTATTTGGGCATCCGTAGCATTGACTTGTGTTGTACGCGTTGTGATGCCTGATGTTTCCAATAAGTTAAGCTCTCCCGGATCAAATGACCCGCCTCCCGCACAAATAAGATGCAGGCTTTTATCCAGGTTTAAAATAGGAGAGACTGCATCAATCATAACTTTGAAGTTTTTATATAATGCATTTCTATCTCCTACATACAATAAAAATCTTTGCGGAAGAATATCCTGTGCTGAAACCAGCTTTGTTTCAGGAAGGCCATGGTACACTACTCTGATTTTAGCCGACAGGTTAGGATAATGACGCAAAATTTCCTGTTTGGTGTAAGTGGAAATTGCTATAATAAGATCCGCAGATTCAATCATGATTTTTTTTTCGCGGATCACCTTTTCTACATCTTCAAAAAGATAGGAAAAGTTCTCATGGATCATATCATGAACAGTCAGCACCAGTGGTTTTTTTAAATTCCCCAGAAAATAGGGATTATAGTAAGTTGCATGGAGGATTTCGAAATTAGCTTTACTGATCTTATAATCAGCGAAAAGAAGATTCCATTTTTTTCTCCTGTACAATTTTTTTAAAAAGGTCTTACCAAACCAGTTATTCATCAGTTGAGGGAAACTTCGGACATAATAATTAGTCGAATAGACCAGAGGCAGCTCCGCACTGAATTCGTTGGTTTTATTAATAGCTTCAATCAGGTTTGCAAAATATCTGGATATACCACCATAATTTTGCAGATCGAACATTTGGGGCTCATATAGAATACGGGACTGCTTCAGCATATAAAAATTGTATAGGTTGTTTTATATTCCATTGGCTTAACAATCAATATTCTGCTTATGATAAATTGCTAACTTTGGCAAAGTTAATCAATCGATTCTTTAACCTGTAGAATATAGAGGTTTTCATTTAAAATTATGCCGAATAAATATCCGAAAATCACCGTTATAACACCTTCTTTTAACCAGGGAGCGTATCTGGAGCATACTATGACTTCAATTTTGGATCAGGGGTATCCTAATCTTGAATATATCGTTATTGATGGCGGAAGTACAGATAATTCGGTAGAAATTATTCAGAAGTATGCACACCTTCTAACTTATTGGGTAAGTGAAAAAGACAAGGGGTTGTATGATGCATTACAAAAAGGATTTGAAAGATCTACGGGGGAAATCATGTGCTGGATAAACTCTGACGATATGCATCATAGAAGGTCATTGTTTACTATCGCAGAACTGTTTGAGGACTTCCCTACAGTGAATTGGATTATGGGCAAGAATACTTATTACGATGAAGCAGGCAGGGCATTTGTTTATGGCATTGATTTTTTTAACGAAAGGTGGTCGAAGTGGAAAATGTATGATCAGGATGGTCAGTATATTCAGCAGGAGTCTGTTTTTTGGAGACGTAGTTTATGGGACAAGTCCGGTGCTTATATAGATACTACTTTTTCTCTTGCGGCTGATGCAGAGCTGTGGGCGAGATTCTTCAGGCATGATCAGCTCTATTCAACGGAACTTTTGCTTTCTGGATTCAGGTTCAGAAGTGGAAATCAAAAAAGTAAGGATCAAAGGGCAGAATATATCGCAGAACTCGGGGCTGTTATTCAGCGGGAATTACAAGTTGGGAATGCGAAGACCCATTTATTATTTATCCGTTTGATGAAATATGTGGCCAAGCTCATCCCCATCAGAAAAATAAAATATAAACTAGTTATGAAAATTATGGCTGTACCGCCAAGGATAGTATATAACCCTGATGGAAAGTATTGGTTCAGCTGGAAATAAGATTATGCACCTCTGTTAAACAGCCACCATTTTAATTCTCTGAACTGGAATCGTATCCAGATGGAAAAACCGAAATATTTAAGCATTAATCTGCCTTTCTCACTTTCAAATAGCTTGTCTTTAGCTAAAGAAGAAATGCCTGTTTCATTAAAATCAGCAAGAATAAAATCGGCGAACTGAATTTTAAAATCCGGATCTGCCCAGCATTTCATATTCAGATGATGGTCTGCTGAAATGCGATATCTTTCATCGAAATGATATTTATCAAATACCCTTTTAGGATAGATCATGGATTGGTGACAGATCCCGATTTTGGCCTGATTATAGGGATTCAGGTAGCCTAAGTATTTTTCTTTGCCCTTCAATACACTTCCATAGTATATGGTGTTTTTTTCCTGAAGACCAGTTAACATAGGCGAAAAATCGGGCAAGAGGAGGTCATCGGCGCCTAAGAAATAAACCCAATCTCCAGTCACCATTTTTAATGCCTTGTTCATAGCATCATATATCCCATTATCCTTTTCACTGATCCATTTTGTTATAATATCACTATTTTTTTTAAGAATATCTACCGTTCCGTCCTGGCTTAATCCATCAACAACGACAACTTCCAATGGAGTGTATGTTTGTTTTTTAATACTGTCCAGGCAGTTTTGCAAATCCCGGGCGGCATTATAGGTGACGATAATAATAGATACTTTGTCCATGAAAACTTGTTTTTTGATATTAATCTTGAAGGTATTGTGAAATACCCAGGTCACAACTTTTTATTGCATCTTTTAAAGTGCGGTTGAGAATCCCATCATTCACTAATAAATGAGTTCTGGCTATTTCAGGATGATAGATATGAAAAGTAATCGCGGCAAATTTAATAATCCTTTTCTTTATACCGGCATTTACAAGCCTGATGGCAAGTTCACTGTCCTCTCTTCCCCAGCCTACAATGGCTTCATTATATCCGTTTACCTTCAACAAGTCTGTTTTCCAGAAAGCCATATTACAACCTCTTACATAAGCAATATTACCTGCCTTATACCTGGCGGCCAAAAAATGGGTAAGGAAGGGCAGCTTTATTCCATTCAAAAAATTGGTTATTCCTTTAGAGAAAACAGAGACGTTAATACTGGTTTCCTGAATCAGTTTTGCTGATAATGCGGAAGACATATTGACACGTGTGCCTGAAACAAAACTTCCGGGTCTTGCGAATTTCATATGATCACGGATAAAGTCCTTTTCCAGGATCAGATCTCCATCGATCTGCACAATATAGGCTTTGGACGCCTTAACTATGGCTTTATTTCTAATTTTTGAAAGCTGAAAGCCATCATCCTGCTGCCAGACATGAATTAAGGGAACTGGAAAGTTTTTCTGATGTCTTGTGATGAGGTTCTTGGTTTCTTCAGCAGAACCATCATCTGCAATAATAACTTCATCGGGCAGTATGTGCTGCTTACTGATGCTGATCAAGCACAGATTTAAAGCTTCAGTCCAGTTGTAGGTAGAAACAATCAATGAAATACCTGGAAATGCTGGTTCATTCATGTTTGATTGAGTTAGAGCTGTGCAATACCATTATCACAAGCTTTTATCTTTTTTTGGAGCGTATATTGTACAACCTGCGCATGTACTGGTTCGTTTGTTCTCGGGCTTTCTCCGTGTGACAAATGAAATTGAATTGCCTTGAATTTAACTGCTTTTTTCAGTATTCCATTATTAATAAATCTTGCAGCAAGTTCCTCATCTTCATGTCCCCAGCCTTTAAGGTCGTTATTATACCCATTGATCAGCAAAAAATCTGATTTCCAATAGGCTAAGTTACTTCCTCTTACACTATTTGAGTTACTTATTTTTTTTTCAAATAAAAATGCC
Organism: Pedobacter cryoconitis; assembly: GCF_014200595.1. Classification (NCBI taxonomy): domain Bacteria; kingdom Pseudomonadati; phylum Bacteroidota; class Sphingobacteriia; order Sphingobacteriales; family Sphingobacteriaceae; genus Pedobacter; species Pedobacter cryoconitis. Next base: position 123,262 of record NZ_JACHCG010000005.1, on the reverse strand, counting down.
AGCAAGGGTAAACGGATACCGTTAAAGCGGTTAATTATCCCTTTGGACAAGAAATTAAAACTGATCTTTTGAGTACGGTAAATCTCAGACAGCATTTTTTGAGCAATATGAGCACGGGTACCCCTGATAAAGACACCAGCTTCAGCAAGGGATTGATGATCTTTAATGAAGTTTTTGTCCAGGATCACGTCTCCGTCCACCTGTATAATATATGTTCCCTTAGCTTTTTTAATGGCAGTATTTAAGATAATAGATTTTCGAAATCCTGAATCTTCATGCCAGACATGAATTAAAGGGACTGGAAAATTACGCTGGAATTTTTCAATTAATAATTTGGTGTCCTGCCCTGATCCATCATCTGCAATGATAACTTCAGCTGGAAGCACTTTTTGATTTTTAATACTTAATAAGCATAAATTAAGTGCTTCCGGCCAATTATATGTAGCTACTATCAATGAGGTTACGGGCATATAAAATGATTAATCTGCAAAGGTTTGCATATCTATTAGCCTTCTGTATACGCCTTTATGGTTGAGTAATTCAGCATGACTTCCAGATTCAACGATTTTACCCTGGTCTACCACAAGAATCATATCCGCATGTTGAATTGTACTTAACCTGTGTGCGATTATAATAGAGGTCCTGTTTTCCATCAATCTGTTCAGCGCATCCTGTACCAGTCTTTCTGATTCCGTATCCAGTGCTGATGTGGCCTCATCAAGAAGCATAATCGGCGGATTTGCTAATACAGCCCTTGCAATACAAATACGTTGTTTCTGACCTCCGGATAATTTATTTCCCCGGTCTCCGATACTGGTTTCATAACCTTCGTCAGTATTCAGAATGAAATCATGGGCATTGGCAATTTTTGCTGCTGCAATAACTTCATCTCTGGTTGCCTCAGGTTTACCAAAAGCAATGTTATTGAAGATTGTTTCATTGAATAATATGGACTCCTGGTTTACAGTTCCCATTTGTCGTCTCAGGCTATTCAGCGCAACATCTTTTAAATTGATATCATCGAAAAAGATATTCCCTGATTTTGGATCGTAAAATCTTGGAATCAAATCAATCATTGTACTTTTTCCACCACCGGAAGGGCCTACAAGTGCAATATTCTGACCTTTTTTGATTGTAAAGTTTATATCATTTAATACTTGTTTTTCACCATAGTTGAAAGACACATTTTCAAAACGGATAGTTTCTTTGAAATCCTGAAGTTGTATGGCATTTTCTGCATCTGTCAATTCAGGTTTAGTATCTATCAGGTCTAATACCCGCACACCAGCCGCCAATCCGGAGTGGATTGAACTGAATGAATCTGACAATGCCTTTACAGGCTGCATAACCTGTGAAAAGGTAGCAATGTAAACTAGGAATTTTGAAGGGGTAAGATCCCCCTGGTTTTGCAGGATCATACTTCCTCCGTAAAGAACAATAAAAACAACCACTAATACGCCCAGCGTTTGTGAAACTGGTGAAGCCAGTTGCTGTCTGCGTGCCATTTTCCTGTTTAAATCCGAATAAAGAAGGTTTTCATTATGAAATTTATCTTTGATCCTGGTTGTTGCATTAAAAGCTTTAATGATTCTGATACCACCAAGCGCTTCATCCAGAAAGCCAATCATTCTTGCAAAGCTTTCGTGAGATTCTCTGGCCTGCTGTTTTAATCTTTTGACAATTTTACTGATAATAAAACCTGAAACAGGGATTACCAGTAGAGAAAACAAAGTCAGTTTCAGAGATATTGATAACAATACAACGATATAAAAAATAAGTTGTACAGGTTCTTTAAATACGACTTGTAAAGTATTGGTCACTGTACCTTGTACAACCTGTACATCTGAGGCAACCTTAGAGATGATGTCACCTTTTTTTTCATTGCTGAAATAGCCCAGGTGAAGATCCATTACATTGTTAAAAACGGCTTTCCGAAGATTTAATAAGGTGTGTACTCTCAGGTCTTCCATGAAGCGCTGGGAGAGATAGCGAAAAAGATTCGCTAAAAATACACAGATTACGATGGCTCCGCACACAATTTTCAGGGTGTATAGTTTGCCATAGTTCTCAATAGTATAATTAATATAGGCGTTGATATGTCCGATGAAATCAAATGCAGATGCTTTTTCCAATAATGTAGGGCCGGCACTTGCGGTCTTCGAAGAAAAAAGTGTTTCCAATAATGGGCCCAGCATTGTAAAAAGGAGCGTATTGAAAAATATGGCAAGTATAGTTACCAATGCATAAGGAATAGCGTATTTTTCTATCGGCTTTGCAAAGGCGAGTAATCTGAAATAGGTCTTCATTAAAATCTAAAAATTTTCCAAAGTTACGGATTTACGGGCTATTTAATGATGATGTAGTTTTTATATTCACCAATACGCCATCCAGTTAGCATTTCAATCCGGTGCAGAAACATTCTCCGTGGTGATAAGTCTATCTTATTCGGGTTATGTTTAAAGGTCCAGTCTTGTGCTGCAATAGTGTCTTTCATCGTTGCCGGATGCGGCTCTTCGAAAGGAGCCAGGATATCAGCAACAGTTCCGAAATCGAAGGTCTTGAATTTTTTATAGTGTTCCAGAACGTGTTCCTTTGGCGCATAATAACTGCCGAAGCTCTTTACTTTTCCCAGCAATAGATCCGGGTTGCGGCAATAAGAGTAATGAAATATACGGGCATTCAGCAATTTAACCTTTAGCTTTCTGCTGTTCGTGTTTTTTTCGTAATCTGCTAAGGATGGATAACTTCTAAAACCTTGTGAATCTTTATAAGAATAATAAGAAGGATCATTTCTGATAATCCTGATTTCTCTGCGGTGCCATTTTCTGGTTGTACCTCTATGTTTGTAATCTCCTATGAAATGAAGAAAATTGAATAAAAAACCTTCTACTTTTTTATCATGCAGGTTATCTTCCATAGCTTTTTTTATTTCAGCCAGGTCATCTTCATGAAATACTTCGTCAGACTGAATATGAAACGCCCAGTCGCCGGTTACTGCTTTCAGACCGATGTTGGACTGTTGAGCGAATACTTTGCCACCTTTGATCAGATCATCATCCCAAACGGTATCTATGATCCTGATCTTGTCTGAGCCGATAGCTTCAATGGCTTCGCGTGTTCCGTCTTCCGATTTACCTACCACAGCTATAAATTCATCACACAAAGGGAGTATAGATTTTATAGATTCAATTACAGGATATCCGTATTTGAAACTATTTCGCATATAAGTGAAGCCGCTTACTTTCATTTTGATCGCTTTGATAAAGAATTACTAATTATTTATTTTGCTAAAGAATATATATTCTGGTTCTTTGCAGGCAAAGATAGATTAAGTTTTTGCCAATGAAAACCATAGCGCAATATTTGTCGGCCATACAAGAAGGTGATTATTTGTCTTTAGCAAGGGTACTGACACTTATTGAAAATTCTCTTCCCGGCAGCAGTGAAATACTAAAGGAACTTGTGATTAATCAGCAGACTCCGGTAATCGGTATTACCGGCCCTCCGGGTGCTGGCAAAAGTACACTGGTCAATGCAATGATTGATAAGCTCAGCGGGCAAGGTAAAAAAATTGCAGTTTTGGCTGTTGATCCTACTTCTCCTTTTAACCTGGGTTCTTTATTAGGCGACAGGGTGCGGATGTCTGCACATTTTAACAACCCAAACGTTTTTATTCGTTCTGTGGCCACGCGGGGTTCTGTTGGAGGACTTTCTGCAAAAATCATTGAGATGACAGATGTACTAAAAGCATCGGGCTTTGATTACATTATTGTAGAAACGGTTGGTGTGGGCCAGTCGGAGATTGAAATTGCAGGTTTGGCAGATATAACAATGGTCATTTTAGTTCCTGAAGCAGGTGATGAGATTCAGCATATTAAATCAGGTTTAATGGAGATAGGTGATGCTTTTGTAGTCAATAAAGCAGACCGGGAGGGTGCAGATAGTTTTGCCAATCAATTGAAGAAAATGCTGCATCAGCGTGTTCATGCAGTACCGGTATTTAAAACAGTTGCTGATAAACAAACTGGTGTGGATGAATTGCTGGCCTGGCTTACCAGCGTGGAAATTCAGAAGAATGAGAAAAAGTTATTCTTATATACTGAAAAGGCATATAAATTAATACAGAATGATAGAATGTTTGATGTGCTGAAGGCTGAACTTCAACAGGAAATTGCTGAAGTTCTTGAACAGAAAGATTTTAACCTCTATCGGTTTGTAGCAGCATATGCTAAATAAAGAGCAGTTAATCCTGTTTGAGCACGGGAGTAGTCAATTGCTTCTTTTTCCAGTGATCGCCTTTCTCATATAAGAAAAACTTTCCCAGTTTATACTTTACCTTTAAGTAACCATTGTAATCTGTGCCTAATATCCGGTGTGGAATTTCAGGATTGTCTTTTAAAGACTCCACAATAGCCTTGGTATAAACAGTAGGCCCGGTCATCTGGTGGACATCGTGCGGATATTTGTTCTGACGGATATTTTCAAGGACCATTTCCATTGTTCTTTTCAGGAATGGATGTTCAGGACTATAAATTAACGCCCATTGTGCAAATAAATCGGGATTTCCTTCTCTGGTGATGATCGCGGCATCGCCAGGCTCAATGAATTGATTCAGACTTCCGTTAATACCACTGTCAATATCTACGTAGATCCCACCTTTCTTATAGAGAACTGCATAACGGAAGAAATCTGCTTTAGCTGCTCCTATATTTATTTTTTTATAAAGGGATAAAACCTCTGCACCATATTCTTGAGCCAGAAAGGCTTCAATCCGCTGGTCATCATAAAATTCATAAGTGTAGTCAGGATTTTTCTTCCTGAACCTGGCAATATGCCATCGGGTTAATAAAGGCAGTTTTGACGTTTTGAAGGTCTGGTGTATTATTTTTGGTATTGACATGTCTTCTTATAAGGTTGAGCTGTTCATAATTTCTTCTATTTCTTCAGCTTCAATTGGGATGTTGGCCATTAAATCGATGTTTCCATCAGCAGTAAGCAATATGTTGTTTTCCAGCCGGATACCAAACCCTTCTGCCGGAATATAGATTCCAGGTTCACAAGTCATCAGGTTGCCTTCCTGGAAAGGAGTATAGCGGTTTGCAAAATCATGGACATCAAGGCCGAGATGATGGCTGATGCCGTGCATAAAGTATTTTCTGTAAGCAGGATATCCCGGATTTTGATTTTTCACCTCTTCCATAGAGATGAGCTTCAGCCCAACAAGCTGTTCAGTCATCAGTTCACCTGCCTTTTCATTATAGTCATTTCCAGTGGTCCCGGGTTTCATTAGTTTTTTGGCTTCCTGCATCACGTGCTGTACAGCTTTATAAACACTTTTTTGTCTGGGTGTGAATCTGCCGTTTACAGGAATAGTACGTGATAAATCTGCATTGTAATTCGCATATTCTGCACCAAAATCCATCAGGATCAGTTCATTATCTTTACAGACTTGATTGTTGTCGCCATAGTGAAGAATGTTTGCGTTATTACCAGAAGCAATAATTGGCGGGTAAGCATGTCCGGTAGCTTGCTGACGGATAAATTCATGGATGATCTCTGCTTCGATTTCATATTCAGTTACTTCTGGCTTCGTAAATTTAAGCACCCGTATAAAAGCATCTCTGGTGATGTCACAAGCTTTTTGGATCAGCTGAATTTCTCCCGCAGATTTTGACGCTCTCAGCTCGCGCATAATTGGTGCCGCCCTTTCGTAATGATGTAAGGGATACTTAACTTTCATCTCTTCGATAAAACGGATATCGCGATAAGCTACAGTATGTGCTCTGCTATCATTTTCATTTGTATTCAGGTAAATATGGTCTGCATAAGCTATAATACTGTGAAGAATATTGTCAAAATCTTCGATCCAATATATCTTTTTTATACCGGAAGCACTTTCTGCCATTGCTTTAGTATATTTATGCCCTTCCCACACTTTAATATGCTCATTTGTCTGTCTTAAAAACAGGACTTCTCTATATAATGGATTAGGACAATCAGGATAAAGCAGCAGAATTGTGTTCTCCTGGTCTATTCCAGTAAGATAAAACAAGTCACAATTTTGTTTGAAAGGAAAATTCTGATCGCCGCTTCTTGGAAACTCATCATTAGAATTGAATATAGCTAATGAGTTGTTTTTAAGGTGTTTATTGAAGTTTATCCGGTGATTTACAAAGAGATCTTTTTCTACATTCTGATATTTCATATTCAGCTTTATCGGTAGACAAATAAAGGGAAATATATCGAATTCTTAAAATTTGTTAAAATTGGAACGGAGTTTGTATATACCTTGTGAGAATTAAAAATTTGTTTAATTTTGCTACACAAAAAAATTATACATTTTTAAATTTGTTTAACCTTAAAAAAGAAAAATTATGAATTATTCTACTTTAAAGAAGGGTTTAGCAGTTTCTTTTGTTGCTGTAATGGGTGTTACCACTCTTGCTTCAGCTCAAACTGATTCTACTTCCACTTCATCTTCAGCCAAAGTATTTGGTGGAAGAGGCCAGTACAGAACTTGGTCAATTGGTGTTAATGCTGGTGTTTTATCTCCATTCGTTGCGATTGGCGGTACAAATGACTTCAAAAATGCTGACGTTAACTTAGGTTACGGTATTTCATTGAAAAAACAACTGGGTCATGCTTTTGGTTTAGAAGGTAACATTTTCCGCGGAAAAGTTTCTGGAACAAACAAAGATATGCCAGGTGGTCAACAAGATGGTTTCACTGGATTTGAAACTCAAATCGGTTATGCTGCTGACATTAGAGGTGTTGTTAATGTTGCAACTGTAGATTTCTTACGTCGTGAAAATTCAGTTAACTTCTTCGTTACTGTTGGTTACGGTTTAGTTGCTTATGCTCCTAAAGTAACTTCAGTAGGTGGTGCAGTAACTGACTGGAAAGACAAAGCTGGTGATAGCCATGACAAAAAATACGTTAAAGAAGCTTACATCCCAGTTGGTGCTGGTGTGAAATTCAAAGTTTCTGACCGTGTTGCGTTTAACTTAGGTTACACGATGCACTTCATTGATGGCGATAACTTTGATGGAGTTTACGCTAAAGGAACAACTAAAGATAAATTCTCATACGGTTATGCTGGATTAGAATTCTCATTAGGTTCTAAAGCTAAACCAAACCTTGATTGGGTTAACCCACTTGCAATGATGTATGATGAGTTAAAAGACCCTTCATTACGTCAGGAAGTTGAAGCACTTAAAACTCGTGTTTCTAACGTTGAAAAATCTGTTGAAGATTTGAAAAAAGATAGCGATGGAGACGGTGTTTCTGACCAATTTGACAAATGCCCAGGAACTCCTGCTGGCACAGCAGTTGATGGTTCAGGATGTCCACTTCCTGTTGCAGCAGCACCTACAGTAGTAAATGCTTCTAACGCAACTGGTTTCGAAACTATCCAGTTTGAATTCAACTCTTCAGTTTTAAAAACTGAATCTTACCCTACTTTAGATAAATTATCTTCTGTATTGAAAGAAAGCAATGGTAAAGCCTTAGTAAAAGGTTATGCTTCTAGCGAAGGTACTGCTGCTTACAACTTGAAATTATCTAAAGACAGAGCAAACTCAGTAAAAACTTACTTAGTTAACTCTGGAGTTAGTGCTAGCAAAGTTGCTACAAAAGGTTTAGGTGAAGCAAATCCAATCGCTTCTAACGATACTGAAGAAGGTCGTATCCAAAACCGTCGTGTTGAAACTTCAAGAAACTAGTATTTCTTAAACAACATAGAAAAGGGTTCTGATTTATCAGAGCCCTTTTTTTATGCGCTGGATTTTATACATTTGTGTTATGTACTTTTTTAGAAAAAAAGATCCGGACAGGCCAACTAGTATTGATATCAAAATCATGCATGTCATTAATGCGCTTGCTATCTCAATTTTTATTATTGGAATTACTTTGAAACTTTTACACTGGATATAAATAATGAAGACAATCATCAATACCCCGAATGCACCAGCTCCGATCGGCCCTTATAGCCAGGCTGTATTAGCTAATGGATTTCTATATGTATCTGGACAAATCCCAATTAACCCTGCAACAGGGGAGCTTACTCAGTCTTCTATCAAAGAAGAAACTGAACAGGTAATGCGTAACCTGAATGCTGTATTACTGGAAGCAGGTTTTGAATTCACACATATCCTGAAATCTACTATATTTTTATCAGATATGGACTTATTTGCAGAGGTAAATGAAGTTTATGGATCTTACTTTGAATCTGACTTTCCTGCACGTGAAACTGTAGCTGTAAAAGGATTGCCTAAAGGAGTAAATGTGGAAATCTCAGTGATTGCTTATAAAGGATAAATTGGCGGCGGGGTCAAATGTACGTTACCTGCTGGCAGGATTCATCCCCTTTGTGATTTGGGGATGCTTTGCTATTCCTTTAAGAAATATCAAAGGCTTCCCGTCTGAAGAGATTTTGTACTACCGTATATTTACCTCCCTGATTTTAATCTGGACAGTCATCCTTCTTTTCAGAAGAAAGCAGTTGAACACTGATATTGCTTATGTAAAAGCAGTCTCTAAGAAACAGCGGTTTACTTATCTGTGGCAGATCCTTTGTGCAACGGTCTTTCTGGTGCTCAATTGGTACACCTTTATCTACGCAGTCAACAATGTAAGTCTGACCTCTGCGGCGTTTGCTTATATGGTCTGTCCATTATTGACTGCTTTTGGCGGTTTTGTGATCCTTAAAGAAAAATTATCACCTTTAAAACTGATTTCTCTAGTCGTTGCGCTGATCAGCGTTGTTTTTTTAGCGACGGGCTCATTGAGAGATGTGATATGGTCGGTAATTATTGCTGCATTTTATGCGGGTTACCTGGTGATCCAGCGAAAAATGCAGGGAATTGATAAACTTAATGTACTGGCTGTTCAATTTTTAGTAGCCTGTTTAATTCTGCTGCCGTTTTTCATCTGCCAGTATAATGGGGTTCCGCAGAGCAGCTGGTTCTGGATACATATTCTGATTATCGCTGTTGTATTTACAATTATCCCCTTGTTTTTAAGTCTTTATTCGCTGATTGGTATACCTTCCTCTACATTGGGAATTTTGATTTATATCAATCCGATTATTGCTTTCGCTATTGCAGTGTTTTACTTTGGCGAGTCAATTGATGTCCATCAGGTTTATGCTTATGTACTTTTATTATTTTCAGTAATTTTGTTTAACTGGAACTTGATCAGGACTATATTTACTGCTAAAACCTTATCTAATATTTAATACCTAATTACCAACAACTTGTTTGCTTCTGATTTAGATACAACGATTGAATTTTTGAAAGGAGTAGGCCCTAAACGTGCTGAAATTTTACAGAAAGAATTAGGTATATATACTTATGCCGATTTGCTGGGTTGTTATCCTTTCCGGTATATTGACAGAACACGCTTTTATAAAATCAATGAGCTTGATGCTGATTTACCCTATGTTCAGATCCTTGGACGGATTACTGGCAAGGAAACTATCGGTGAAAAACATAAAAAAAGAATTGTAGCCAGACTGACCGATGAAACCGGGACTATTGAACTGGTTTGGTTTCAAAGTTTGAAATGGGTAGATGAAAATGTGATGCGCGGAAAGGTTTATATTGCCTTTGGCAAGCCGACCGTTTTTAATGGTTCTTACAGCATTTCTCATCCCGAAATGGAGAGTTATCCCAGACCAGCCACATTGACTGGAAACCTGACCTTACAGCCTGTTTACAACTCTACAGAAAAACTGAAGAAATTTTCACTGGATAGTAAAGGAATTCAGAAAATGCAGGCCCTGGTAATTGAACAATGTCTGCAAGAAATCAGGGAAACAATTCCCGCTTATATTCTGGATAAGTACCGGATGATTAACCGCAAGGAAGCCTTGTTAAATATCCATTTTCCAAAAGATACAACTGCTTTACAAAATGCACAGCGCAGACTGAAGTTTGAAGAATTATTCTTCATTCAGCTTCAGCTCTTAAGTAATAAACAATTCAGAGAACTAAAATTCAAAGGGCATCTGTTCAGTACCGTTGGTGAAAGAGTAAATACTTTTTACAAAGATATTCTGCCATTTGAACTAACTGGTGCACAGAAACGGGTGATCAAAGAAATCAGGCTGGATACGCAGCGTGGCATCCAGATGAACAGATTAGTACAAGGTGATGTTGGAAGCGGAAAAACAGTGGTGGCTTTAATGAGTATGCTGCTGGCCAATGATAACGGTTATCAGGCCTGTATGATGGCTCCAACAGAAATTCTGGCGCGTCAGCATTATCATTCTATCTCTTCATTACTGGATGGAAGGCTGATTAAAGTGGATATTTTAACTGGTAACACGACCAAGAAACAAAGAGTACTTTTGCATGAACAGCTAGAGGCTGGAGAAATCGATATTCTGGTGGGTACACATGCACTGATTGAAGATAAAGTAGTCTTTAAAAATCTTGGACTGGTAGTTATTGATGAACAACATCGTTTTGGGGTAGAACAAAGAGCTAAGCTCTGGCGCAAGAATAGTACTCCTCCACACATCCTGGTGATGACTGCTACGCCAATTCCAAGAACACTGGCTATGACCTTATATGGAGATCTTGATGTTTCTATGATTGATGAATTGCCTGCGGGAAGAAAGCCCATTGAAACTAAACATTTGGTGGAAGGGCAGCGCTTAAGGATGTTTGGGTTCATGAAAACAGAGATTGCTAAAGGCAGACAGGTTTATGTGGTTTATCCATTAATTAAAGAAAGTGAAAAGCTGGATTTACTTCATCTGGAAGCAGGTATAGAACAAATGCGGTATCAGTTTCCATTGCCGGATTTTCAAATTAGTATTGTACATGGGCAGATGCCTAATAAGGATAAGCAATATGAGATGCAGCGGTTTATAGACGGTCAAACGCAAATCATGGTAGCGACAACGGTTATAGAGGTAGGTGTAAATGTTCCTAATGCCTCTGTGATGATTATAGAGAATGCAGAAAGGTTTGGGTTGTCACAACTGCATCAGCTGCGTGGTAGAGTGGGCAGAGGTGCAGAACAATCTTTTTGTATCCTGATGTCTGGCGAAAAACTAAGCAGAGAAGGCAGAAAGAGATTAGAAACTATGGTAATGACCAATAACGGGTTTGAAATCTCAGAAATTGATCTGGAGTTGCGCGGGCCCGGAGATCTGTCAGGTACCATGCAAAGCGGAGTGCTGGATCTGAAACTGGCAGATTTAGTGAAAGATCAGCAGATCTTACATGAAGCCAGAAATACGGTGATTGAGGTTTTTCAGCAAGACCCTACGCTTTCTTTACCGGAAAATGCTTTACTGAAGCGCTTTGTCGATAAAAAAAGCAGAGGGATCGCTTTGGATAAAATATCTTAGAATCAGATTTTTTTAATCTTCATCACTACCCGGCATAGAACCGGTTCCTGTATAGGCACCTTTTCTGATAACCGGAACACCCAGGTGTTTATACAGATCATCTAAGTGCATCAGGCTTCCATTAGTCAGGTTGCCCAGGAAAATAATTACAATATTCTTTTGTATATCACGCACATAGATGTGGCGGAAACCATGCCACCAACCCGTATGATAAACTACTTTACGTCCATTTTCTCCATCATACATTCTCCAGCCGTAACCGTAGTTAAAGTGGCCATTGATAGCTTTATTATGACCTGTATAAGCAGAATCAAGACTGGATTGCTTTAATAACCTGCCTTTTTTTAAGGCGTTGTCATATAAAACAAGGTCATGAATTGTGCTATAGATTCCTTTGTCACCTACAGGGCCATCCAGGAAGTTTTGTACTACTGAATATTTCCAGGTGCGGTCATGGCCTACAACATCAACAGGTATTTTTGAATAAGCGGTAGTAGAATATACATGTGTATGTTTCATGCCGGCAGGTTTGAAAACATACTCCATCATGTAATCTGAGTATTTTTTGCCGGTTACTTTTTCAATAATAGCACCAAGCACCATAAAATTGGAATTATTATAATGGAATCTTGTATCTGGTTTAGCGTAACGATTCGGTTTGTATTGTGCAATGAGGTTCATTACATCGAGGTTACTCATCGGTTTCTTTTTATCTTTCCATACACCATCACTGAAATATACATAATTCATCATTCCGCTGCGGTGGGTAAGCAAGAGTTTTACCGTGATGTCTTCGTAAGGAAAATTAGGGTAGAATTGTTTAACGTTATCTGTTAATTTAAGTTTGCCCTGTTCCACCAGCTGCATAATGGCAACTCCGGTAAATGTTTTAGTAATAGAGGCCAGTTCAAATTCAGAATTGATCTTTAAACTGTCACGATGAAGGTAATCGGCCCATCCGATTGCTTTTTCATAAAGTATCTTACCGTCTTTGGCAACGAGCATATTGCCGTTAAACCCAAATTTCTTGTGCAGATTATCTACAAAATTAGCGATCCATTTGTCCCCTTTAGCCGGGTCATATGAAATGAGGAGGCTATCAGCTTTATCATCATTTACGGTTCTGATCTTCGGATCCGGATGTTTTTTGTTAGCATGTGAACAGGCACTGATGAGAAAAGTGGCTAGTAAAGCCACAGGAAAAAAGGTACGGTAAGTCATGAATTAGTTTAGTCTTTTTTGAAGGCTGAAAAATAAACAATATTAAGCCTTTAAACGCAAAAGAGTTTTAAACATTATCATATACTTTACATTCTTCTATAGAGATAAAAGCTTATTTTTGAAAAAAAACAAAAGAAATGAATTTTAGAACCGAACACGACACCATGGGCGAAGTGCAGGTCCCTGCTGATAAGTATTGGGGTGCACAAACTGAACGTTCACGTAATAATTTTAAAATTGGTCCTGAGGCTTCAATGCCAAAAGAGATTATCCATGCTTTTGGTTATCTCAAAAAAGCTGCGGCACTGGCCAATCAGGAACTTGGTGTGCTTGCAAGTGATAAAGCAGAATGGATTGCTAAGGCATGCGACGAAGTAATCGCAGGACAGTTAGATGATCAGTTCCCTCTGGTAATCTGGCAAACAGGTTCCGGAACCCAGAGCAACATGAATTCCAATGAAGTGATTGCAAACCGTGCACATGTGATGAATGGTGGCAGCCTGGCAGATGAGAAGAAAATTCTTCATCCAAATGATGATGTCAACAAATCACAATCTTCAAATGATACTTATCCTACAGCTATGCACATTGCGGCATATAAACAAGCTGTGGAAATTACTATACCAGGTTTAGAAAAGCTGGAGAAAACTTTAAAAGCCAAAGCGGTTGAGTTTGCACAGATCGTGAAAACAGGAAGAACCCACTTTATGGACGCAACTCCGTTAACATTGGGGCAGGAGTTTTCTGGTTACGCACAACAAATTACCAACAGTATCAGAGCAGTTAAAAATGCTTTGGTGATGATTACCGAATTAGCTTTAGGTGGTACTGCTGTAGGAACAGGATTGAATACGCCAAATGGGTATGATGTACTGGTTGCCCGCAAAATTGCAGAACTTACCGGTTTACCATTTGTAACTGCTCCAAACAAGTTTGAGGCGTTGGCTGCACATGATGCCATGGTAGAATTATCAGCTGCTTACAAACGTACCGCTGTGGCTTTAATGAAAGTTGGGAATGATGTAAGAATGCTGAGCTCAGGTCCGCGTTCGGGTATTGGTGAGATTATTATCCCTGACAATGAGCCAGGATCTTCTATTATGCCAGGAAAAGTTAATCCTACACAGCCAGAAGCATTAACTATGGTTTGTGCACAAGTAATGGGTAATGATGTAACTGTAGGTATTGGTGGCAGCAACGGACATTTCGAACTGAATGTTTTCAAACCGGTTATTGCAGCGAATGTATTGCAGTCGGGAAGATTAATTGGTGATGCTTGTGTGTCATTCAATGATAACTGCGCAGTAGGTATTTTGCCAAACTTACCTGAAATCAAAAAACATCTGGAAAACTCTTTAATGCTGGTTACAGCGCTTAATCCGCATATCGGTTATGAGAATGCGGCTAAAATTGCTAAAAAAGCACATAAAGAAAATAAAACACTTCGTGAAGCTGCTGTAGAGCTGGGATTGTTGACCAGTGAACAATTTGATGAATGGGTGAGACCAGAAGATATGGTAGGTAGTTTAAAATAACATGAATAGATACCATTATCTAATTATTCTATTTTGTTTGATGGCGTTTCCCGGTTGCGAGAGACGCCCAAACGTTCAGGGTAATGGAGAAACTTTTTTACAGGGCGTCTGGAGCCAGGACAGCATTGCTAATGCGGCTAAACTGATGAATTATACGCAGCATCAGGTAAAAATTACCTGTGACTCATTTTATGTTGACCTGACTACACATTCAAAGGTTAACTATTATGAAGATCCCTGTTACAATAATGGCGTTTGGAAAGAGTATGCAAAAGGTGTATACCAGGTTAGAAAAGATAGTTTGTTTTTAGAAGGAACTTATACTAAAGCTAATTATAAGCAAAAGGTTTCCGGTTGTTATACGGTTGGAATATACAGGAAAAGTTTTCTGATCAAGTCAAAGGATTCCACTCACCTTTCTTTACAAAGCCTGAGTGATCAAAGGGATGTTAATCTTGTCCTGAAACAAAAAATCAAATGTGTACCGCAAGAATTATAAAATAAAACAATGATTTCAGTAGTAAATATAAAAAAGGTTTGTATCGCAGTCGCATTGATTGCTTACCTGCCATTGAATGCAGCAGCCTGGGGGCAAACAGGACACAGGATTGTCGGACAAATTGCCGACTATTATCTGACTGCAAAAGCCCGTAAAGCTGTAAAACAGGTATTGGGAAATGAAAGTATGGCGATTGCAAGTAACTGGCCGGATTTCATCAAGTCGGATACGACATATAATTACCTTACCAGCTGGCATTATGTAAATATTCCTGGTGATCTGGATCAGAATGGCGTATTTAATTTCCTGGAAACAAGTAAGGAGCCTAATGTTTACAATAAGATTCCGGAGATGATCAGGATCCTTAAGAATAAGCAAAGTACCGCTGATCAGCAGCAAATGGCTATGCGTTTATTGATACATATGGTAGGCGATGTACATCAGCCTATGCATACCGCAAGAAAAGAAGATCTTG
This sequence comes from Pedobacter cryoconitis, assembly GCF_014200595.1. Lineage (NCBI taxonomy): Bacteria > Pseudomonadati > Bacteroidota > Sphingobacteriia > Sphingobacteriales > Sphingobacteriaceae > Pedobacter > Pedobacter cryoconitis. Next base: position 108,173 of record NZ_JACHCG010000005.1, on the reverse strand, counting down.
GTGGTAATAAAGTAAGTGTAATGTGGTTCGGTCAGCGTTCAAACCTTCACCGCGTATGGGATGAAGATCTGATTGACAGACAGCAGTTGAGCTATACTGAATATGCAACAGCGATTAATCATCCTTCGAAAGAGCAATTTATGAAATGGAGCCATGATTCTCTGAAGGAAACTGTTTATGAATCTTATGTGGCTTGTAATAAAATATATGACAAGACTAAGGCTGACGATAAATTAAGCTACCGTTATAACTTTGAGTTTGTTGACCTGCTGAATGAGCAGTTGTTAAAAGGTGGGGTACGTTTAGCACAGATTATTAACGATATTTATTCATAAGCCGATGAAGATTCTGATGGTTTGCCTGGGTAATATCTGCCGTTCTCCACTTGCAGAAGGGATTGTGAGGCAATTAATTGCCGATGAAAACCTGGATTGGGAAGTCGCTTCTGCTGGCACAGGAAACTGGCATACCGGTCAGCCCGCAGATAAAAGAAGTATATCCATAGCTAAAAACTATGGATATGATATTTCCAGGCAACGTGCCCGGCTTTTCGAACAAGAGCTGTTTGATGAATTTGATCATATCCTGGTGATGGATAAAAACAATTTACGTGACGTCTTGAAATTAGCTGCAAATGAAGCGCATCGTCAAAAAGTAAGATTGTTTTTGACTGATGAAAAGGAAGTTACTGACCCTTACTTTGATGATCAGCTATTTGATCCGGTTTTTTTGACGATAGAAGAGAGAGCAAAAAAACTGATAGAAGAATTAAAAAAATAAAGAATGGAGCCGTTGAAATTATATCAAATACTAGTAGGGTGTAAACCAGCAGGCAGAAATACGGAACAACATGATGTATTTTTTGCTGTAGGAGCATCGTTAAAAGACCTGACCACTCAAATTCTGGAGTTCTGGCCTGAGGCAAATGGTAAAATACATTTAGATGCGTGGAGAGAAGTAACGTCGGTAGAAGGATTTAACATATCGATCGTTGAGAAAACAGCGGGTCATACTCAACCTTCAAAAGCCTTGTTTTTCCTTAATCTGGGTGGATATAAAAAAGACGAATTTGATGAACTGCATTACAAAATGCTGCTGGTTGGAGCTGATAAAGCTGAAGTGATTAAAAAGGCTAAAGAGTCTGCATTTTTTCTGCATACAGGTTTTGAAGGCGCATCGTCTCATATAGATGATAAATATGGTGTTGATGTAGATGACATCTTTGAAATTGAAGAGGTGCTGTCACCTGAGCTTAAAGAACGCTATCAGATTTTAATAACTGCTGGTGAAACAGCTGTTCAGGATGAAATTCACCTTGGATATCTTCCTTTGAAAAATTTGTAAAACTTTTCTGCGGGGTACACGTTACTTTCCTGACACTAATTTTTTAGAGACATGGAAAATACTAAAGTAAACCCAGAAACACTGAACGACCTGATTCAAATTAATAATGACCGTATTGCTGGTTATGAAAAAGCTATTCAGGAATTATCACCTGAAGACAGTGATCTGAAAGACTTATTTGTGAAAATGGTAGCAGAAAGTCATAAGCATAAACTGGCTTTAGCTTCAGCAGTTCAGGGTACAGGTACTGAATTGGAAACTGGCACTACCACATCAGGTAAAATATATCGTGCCTGGATGGATGTAAAAGCAGTATTTACAGGACATGACCGCAAAACCATCTTAAATAATTGTGAAGCGGGAGAAGATGCAGCTCAAAGAGCATATAAATCTGCTTTAGAAGAGGAAGGTCTTTCTGCGGATACCAGGAGCTTAATTACGGAGCAAAAATCGGAGCTTCGTGCATCTCATGATCAAATTAAAGGATTAAGAGATCAGACTCCATCTTAGTATATAAACAAAAAATCCTGAGCAATATGCTCAGGATTTTTTGTTTAATAAGAATTGGTTAAATACCAAATTCCTTATCCAGATATTCCGTTACCTTTTCTATTGCACTATCAATAGTATCACTTAGAATAGTTATGAAAGAACCTGATTTTGCTGTCGCTATCAGGAATTTCAAACAGTCTGAAGAGTCATTATTAATGATGATCTCCATATTAGGTTTAACTTCTCTTATGCCTGAGATCAAAATATCTATGATGTCCTGCGGCTGACGGCCACGAAGATATCTTTCCTGACAAATAATGATTTTATCAAACATTTGGGCAGAGATACGGGCGGTTTCTTTGATGTCTTCATCACGCCTGTCACCAGTTCCTGAGATTACTCCAATATGTTCTGTCGCTTCAATCGTTTTCAGATAATCTTTGATCCCGTTAAATCCATTTGCATTATGTGCAAAATCCACAAGGATTTTAAACTCTTTAAATTTAAAGATGTTCATTCTGCCTGGTGTTTGTGCCGCAGAAGGAATAAAGGTTTCCAGAGACATACGTATATCTTCAATCTTATATCCCCAAAGGAAGGTAGACAAGGTCGCTGCCAGAACATTCTGGATCATGAAATCAACACTGCCACCAAAGGTTAGCGGGATATGCGTTACTTTGTCCACTCTGATCTTCCAGTCTCCCTTTTTGATCGTAATATAGCCGTTTTCATAGATTGCTGCTGAACCGCCTTTTTTGCAATGCTCCACAATAACCGGATTATTCTCATCCATACTAAAGTAAGCCACTTTGCAATCGGCAGTTTCAGCTATTTTAACGCAGTATTTATTATCTGCATTCAATACTGCCCATCCGTCTCTTTTAACCGCCCCAATAACAACTGCCTTTACTCTGGTCAGGTCATTTAAGCTATGGATATCTGCAATTCCAAGATGATCTTCCTGGATGTTGGTTACTACACCAATATCACAGCGTTTAAATCCAAGTCCGGCTCTCAGAATACCACCTCTCGCTGTCTCTAATACAGCAAACTCTACAGTAGGGTCTCTCAATATAAATTCTGCACTCACAGGCCCGGTTGTATCTCCCTTCATCAGCATCGTATTCTGTACATAGATACCATCCGATGTTGTGAAACCAACTCTTGTACCATTGCTTTTCACAATATGTGCAATCAGCCTTGTTGTGGTTGTTTTTCCATTGGTTCCGGTTACCGCGATAATTGGAATTCTGTTGGCTTTACCAGGAGGATATAACATATCAATCACTGGTGCAGCAACATTTCTTGGTAAACCTTCACTTGGAGCAAGGTGCATCCGGAATCCCGGTGCAGCGTTAACTTCAAGGATTACCCCACCATTTTCTGTTAGTGGTTGTGTCAGGTTTTGTGCCATGACATCAATTCCACAGATATCTAAACCGATGATACGGGATATACGTTCACTAATGAAAATATTTTGCGGGTGAACAAGATCGGTTACGTCAATAGAAGTTCCGCCTGTACTCAGGTTAGCTGTTGATTTTAAATAAACAAGCTCTCCGTTTGGCACAACGGTTTCCAGTGTATAGTTCTTTTTAGATAACAAATCAAGCGTATCGCGGTCCACGAGTATTTCTGTTAAGACATTTTCATGTCCGTAACCGCGTCGCGGATCTTCGTTTTCTTTATCAATTAATTGCTGAACAGTAGCAGTTCCATTTCCGGTAACATGGGCTGGTACGCGTAAAGCTGCGGCAACCATTTTATTGTCAATAACCAGAATCCTGAAATCGTATCCTGTGATAAAGCTTTCAATGATTATTCTTCTTGAATATTGTTTAGCATGTTCAAATGCAAGTTTAGCAGCTTCCGGTGTTTTAACATTTATAGAGGCACCCTTACCGTGATTTCCGTCCAATGGTTTAAAGACCAGTGGAAAGCCAATGCTTTCAATGGCATCATCCAGTTCACTGATGTCGGAGATGGTCACTCCATTTGCCACTGGTATAGCAGAATCCTTTAAAATTCGTTTGGTTTCATCCTTATCTCCGGCAATATCTACAGCGATACTGTTCGTTTTTTCGGTCATAGTTGCTCTGAAGCGCACCTGGTTTTTACCGTAACCTAACTGGATCAGAGAGCTTTTGTTCAATCTTATCCATGGGATATCCCTTGCTATAGCTTCATCTACAATAGATCCGGTGCTTGGGCCAAGACGTTCCATTTGTCTTAATTCCCTTAACCGGTGAATATCAAATTCAAGATCGTAATCAAGGTTGTCAATCAGGGCTTCTGCGATTCTAACGCTGGCTTCTGCGGCGTATATCCCTGCTTTTTCTTCCAGGTAGCTGAATACTACATTATAGGTGCCTTCTGTTTTGGTTTGTCTTGTTCTTCCAAAACCTGTATCCATACCTGCCAGTGTCTGAATTTCCAGCGCGATATGTTCAATGACATGACCCATCCACGTTCCTTCTTTAATACGGGCGAAGAAGCCTCCTGGTTCACCTTTCGAGCACCTGTGCGTAAATAAACTTGGAATCATTTTTTCCAGACGATCACCAAACCCATCAATCAGATTTGTCGGACGTTGTTCCATGTCCTCCAGATCTAATCTCATTTGTATTAGTTTTTTCCTGTTGACCGACCAGATATTTGGTCCCCTTAGCACTTGAATGCCGAGTATTTTCATATATGTTATTTATTGTTTTTTAAAGGTGATGAAGCTTGCCAGGCTGAAAGGCTCTGGCAGGTTTCATATATGTTATTTATTGTTTTTTATTTTTGTGTATAAGGCGATGAAGCTTGCCGGACTAAAAGTACCCGGGCGGGTTTAACCCAATGAAACAACCAGTTTCATCCTGCATTTGTTTTTCTAATCATGTTTCTTTAACAGTGAACCTGTTGTCCCCGGGGACTGTCCTGACTTCAGGATTATTCGATTTAAGTTTCAATAAAGGTTGTGTATGGATAATTCCGTTGTTGTTTTTTGTTAAAAACGCTGTTAAACGGTTAATCAATATATGAATGTTTTTTAATAAATAACCGATGTTATCCGCTTAAAAACACTTAAAATATAAACGTGCATAAATTTAATCAAAGAATTGGATAATAAACGAATAATTGTTGTTTGGACACAGATTATTGATTAAATATGGTAATATTTAAACTAATGAATATATATTTGAGATTTTAGGCTAAGAAAACAAATAAAATGGCTCCAAAAGGTAAATTGATAATTATTGGTGGTGCAATAAATACCGGAAGTTTTACTGAAACACAATTCGGACTACCTCAGAATATGAATTTCTTTGAGCGTGGTATTCTAAAACGTATTACTACTGAATCTGTTAAAGACACTGCATCCCGTTTCGAGATCATTACAACGGCATCGCTGGTTCCTGAAAAAGTTGGAGAAGAATATATTAAAGCTTTCGCGCAACTTGATGTACATGATGTTGGCGTACTTAATATTGTTAACAGAGAGCAGGCAAATGATCTTCTCAATTGTAAAAGGGTTAAAGCAGCTGATGTACTGGTGTTCACTGGCGGAGATCAACTCCGGTTATCGTCTATTTTTGGAGGTACGGCCATACATGAAATCCTGCTCGATAAATATGCCAATGAAAAAGTTGTAATTGCGGGAACCTCAGCAGGAGCGGCGGCAAGTTCTAAAAATATGATTTACCAGGGTAATAGTAAAGATGCCCTGTTAAAAGGAGAAGTCAAAATTACTGCCGGACTGGGTTTTATTGACGGCGTGATTGTTGATACCCATTTTGTTCAACGCGGTAGAATCGGGCGTTTGCTTTATGCAACAGCAAGCAGTCCGGGGATACTTGGAATTGGCCTTGGAGAAGATACAGGTTTGTATATCTCAAATGGCAATACCATGGAAGCAATCGGCTCAGGAATGGTTATCCTTGTTGACGGAAGAAGTATGTCGGATACAAACCTGACAGATGTAGAAATGGGGCAACCGGTTTCCATCAAAAATATGGTAGTACATGTAATGTGTGACGGGGATATTTATGACCTGACAGCGCACCAGTTAACTATCCATCATCCAAAAGTTATACCTACACCCTAATTAGTATGAAGTTAATCATCCACGGCGGTTTTTTTAGTGAATCTTCCACCAATCAGGAAACTAAAAAAGCGAAGCAAGACGCATTATCCGAAATTGCTTCACTGTCTCATACCTACCTGCAATCTCATACCGCACTGGAAACAGTAGCTTACGCAGTTAATTTGCTGGAGGATAATGTGCTCTTTAATGCGGGTTTGGGCTCACAGATTCAAAGTGATGGTAAAGTGAGACTGAGCGCTTCTATTATGGATGGAAAAACGCAGAAATTTGCCGGGGTAATCAATATCCAGGATGTTCAAAACCCTATCCGGATTGCTTCATTACTCTTAAATTATGAAGACAGCGTATTAAGCGGGGAAGGTGCAATAGATTTTGCGAGAAATAATAAATTCCCCTATTTTGATCCGGTTATACCTCAGCGTTTAGCTGAATTCGAATTAAAACTTAATCAGCAGAATAACAAAGGTACAGTGGGTTGTGTAGCATTGGATGCTGCCGGTAATCTTGCGGCCGCAACCTCCACCGGAGGAAAAGGCTTTGAAATTCCATGCAGGGTCAGTGATTCTGCAACTGTAGCCGGGAACTATGCAAATGACCATGCCGGGATTTCCTGTACCGGAGTAGGCGAAGATATTGTGAGTGTAGCGCTATCGGCCCGGATTGTGACCAGGGTCACTGATGGCTTTACTTTAAAGGATGCTTGCGATAAATCTTTCCGGGAATTAAAAGCTATAAATGGTTTTGCAGGTGTCATTGGCATTACCGCTGCCGGCGAAATCTACCACACTGATTCACATCCCTATATGGTTTGGGCTTCTTTTGATGTTAGTTTACAGGTGTTTAACTAAAATATATATATATTTGTAATATGTATAAACTCTGTTTCGCTTTGCTATGCCTGGGATTCTCCGGGTCAGCAATGGCACAAACAAATACCTTTGTTCAGCAAGAACCACTCTCAAACAATGGTTCGATCACTATTGCTGTATCCGGAGCAGATGGTGATTTCTACTTTGAACAGGCTGAGAAGAATGAAAAGAACGGGGATTTAAATGATGCGGTCACCCTGTTTGGAAAAGCCGCCTTTGAATATAATAACTCTAAGAATTTTTCCCGTTACGGTGCCTCTCTTTTAAGGCTGAGCAATGTTCATTACCTGATGGAGCATTACACCGAAGCAGAACAGGTGACTTTAAACGTTGCACTTAAAACTTATTCACGTTTTGGAAACAGAGTCGGACAGATGGCTTCTTATAACCAGTTAGGTAAAATTTATCTGGCGTCAAATAAGCTGACACAATCCATGTGGTTCTTTACTCAGCAGGGGATTTTAGCCAGACAAGTCAATAATAACTCTGCTTATATTGACTCTATACTTGGCCTTGTGCAGGTTAAAATGAAGAAAAAGGAATTTTCGCTGGCCTTAAAGGATATCAATCGGGCAGAATTATTTGCTAAAACCACCAATTTAAATCAGTTTAAAGGTCAGTTTAAGCAGGCCAGAACTTCTATTGCAGAAAAGAAGACTACATTAAAATAAAATCATCTCTTATTGAACTCCATTGAAAATGCTGTTTATGTGTCTGTTAGCACTTATTTTAATCGCTGATATAGATTATATTGAACACTATTTAATTATCTTTGGTAAAGATTACAGAAAAGAGACAGTATAATGCTGTCTCTTTTCTGTTTATTTGAGAAATTGGTATCATATTGGTTGTTATTATAAAAATGGATTTTAAATTATTTAAAGAGATGTTGAAAAGAATATTACTGGTAACCTTCACCGCAGCTGTACTTGCCTGCTCGGCCGCTCCAAAACCACAACAGTTGGTTGAAGGTATCCCTAATATTAAGCCTGATGAGCAGCAGAGTTTGGTATGCAAGGAGATCGTGGCACTTATAGAAAACTATAACTATAAGAAATTAACAGTAAACGATTCTATTTCCTCTCTTGTACTTGATAAATATATCAAGGCACTGGATCCATATAGAAGTTATTTTCTGGCTTCAGATATTAAAGATTTCGAACAATTCCGTACTACATTAGACGATGCTTTCAGAATAGGTGACCTGAGTGCTCCATTCTATATTTTCAACGTTTATTCTAAAAGATATAACGAGACGCTGAATTATGCAATGGCACATATCAAAGACAAGTATGATTTCAATCAAAATGATACTTATGTATTTGACAGAGAGAAAATGCCGTGGGTAACTTCCACAGCTGCCTTAAATGACATCTGGAAAAAGAGAGTTAAATATGAATTGATTAATTTAAAGATTGCTGGTACTGCTGAAGCTAAAAATGTAGAAACACTGACTAAAAGATATCAGAACCTGAAATCTCAGTCTTCTAAATTGAATAATCAGGATGTATTCCAGATGATTATGGATGCTTTTACGGAAACCATTGATCCGCACACAAATTACTTTAATCCGGCTAAAGCCGTTCAGTTCAATGAAGATATGGCACGTTCTTTTGAAGGAATCGGTGCACGTCTGCAATTGGAAAATGATATCCTGAAAATCTCTGAAATCATTCCTGGCGGGCCGGCTTTTAAAAGCAAATTACTAAATTCTGGTGACAGAATTGTTGCCGTAGGACAAGCAACCGGAGAATTCGAAGATATCATCGGATGGAGAATTGATAACTCTGTTGCAAAAATAAAAGGGCCTAAAGGCACTAAAGTAAGATTGAAAATTATTCCTGTAGGTCAGGACATGTCTTCTAAACCAGTGATTGTTGAACTGACCAGGGAGAAAATCGTGATGGAAGATCAGTCTGCTAAAAAAGAAGTAAAAACTATTGAATCCAATGGTAAACCTTATAAAATAGGGATTATCAGTGTTCCGGCATTTTATGCTGATTTTAAAGCAGCAAATGCAGGTGACCCGAATTATAAAAGTACAACCCGTGACGTAAAACTATTAATTGATACCCTGAAAAATAAAGATAAAGTTGATGCGATTGTAATGGATCTTCGTGCAAATGGGGGTGGTTCATTATTAGAAGCAATTGATCTGACAGGATTATTTATTGATAAAGGGCCTGTAGTTCAGGTTAAAGATTTAAAAGGAAACGTAGAGGTTAGCAGTGACGAACATCCGGGTGTTGCCTGGTCTGGTCCTTTCGGTGTAATGGTAGATCGTTTGAGCGCTTCGGCATCAGAGATCTTTGCAGGAGCAATTCAGGACTACGGAAGGGGAATTATTATAGGTACACAAACCTATGGTAAAGGAACTGTTCAATCGTCAATTGACTTAAACAAACTGGTTAATCCTTCTATCCTGCAACGTTTGGCAAGCCTGGTTCAAAAAGGTGCTCCAGGTTCTGGTTTGACTATCAAAAGTGGAAAAGATACCCCTCAGCTTGGACAGATCAACCTGACTATGGCTAAATTCTATCGTGTAAACGGTAGCAGTACACAACATAAAGGAGTAATGCCGGATATTACACTGCCATCTTTTTATCCGATGGATAAAATTGGAGAAGACACAGAAACGTCAGCATTGCCATGGGATGAGGTTCAAAAATCTAACTTTATACCAGTTGCAAACTTAGCTGCTGTAAAACCAGAACTGGTTAAACTGCATGATGCAAGAATGGAAAAATCACTGGATTATAAAGTGCTGATTCAGGGAATTGCTGATATGAAGAAACGTGATCAGGAAACCTCTGTGACTTTGAATGAAGGTAAACTGAAAGCAGAAAGAGATAGCCTTGAAGCTAAATCTCTGGAAAAAACCAATAAACTAAGAGCTTCAAGAGGTCTGCCACCAGTTAAAAAAGGAGACAAGATCAAGAAGAACGAAGACTTTGACTTCTTCCAGGATGAAAGTCTGAGAGTAATGGGTGATTTTATCCAGCTTAAGCCATAAGCTGAATTCATAAATAATAAAAAAGGGGCTGCTCAAATCTGAGCAGCCCCTTTTTTATGGATGTTAATTTTTAGGCTTCTGGAATTGCATAGCCATCATTTCCTTCATCGTTTTGTTCATCCCGTCGGTAGAACCATCAAGGAAAATCACATTCCCATCACTGTTCTCTGCAAAATGCTTGATAGATTCAGTCCACATCGTAAACAAGATCACAGAGATATCCAGGTTTGCCTGTTCCATTTCCTGTGCTGCTTTAGTCATACCATGAGCAACCTCAGCCCTGAATAAAGCGATACCCTGTCCACGTAACTGTGCAGCCTCACGTTCGGCCGCTGCGGCGATTTTAATCGCATTACCATCAGCCTCAGCACCCTTGGTTTTCGTAATCAATAGCGCTTGTCCTTCGTTCTCAGCAGCAGCTTTCAGGTTATTTGAAGCGACTACACGGCTCATTGAGCGCATAATTTCATCATCGAAAGTAATATCATTTAATTGCAGATCCTGTAAATGATAACCCCATGATTCCAAAACAATATCAATCTGTTCCTTCACATGCATTACAATTTCATTTCGCTGCGCTAAAACATTGGCCTGTTTCTGAGTCGCTACATAAGCCCTGATCGAACCCTCAATCGTACGAATCAGGGCCTGCATTAAATTGGTTGCATCTACGAACTTAAAAGCGACATTTTTAATCGTTTCTTCATCGTGATTCAATACCGAATACAGCAGCATGGCTTTAAAATAGACATTGGCCTGATCTTGCGTCACCGCCTGAAAAGACAACTCTACTGAACGGTTCTGTATAGAGATCCTGGAATAGATTACTTCAATAAGTGGAATTTTAAAATTTAGTCCTGGTCTTAACTGGCGTCTATATTTTCCAAAGACCGTAACAACTGCAATTGTACCTTGCTTTACCGTTACAAAAGAGCTAAAAAGCACGATCAGGACAAAGAAGAAAAAAATGTACATGGCGTAATTCATGATTAATAATTTAATAAGTTAAACTTTTTCAAGATACGCAATAACTCTCATATGCAAATCCTCTGGTCTTCAAAGACTCCGGGCACAGATATTGTATAAGAAGATTTGAATTAACTTAATCATCATGAACGTAAAAAGAATTTTTGGTACAATCTTAACTATCCTTGGTATTATCGGGCTGATCTATGCAGGTATTGGATTTGTAAAACATACGATGCTGACGCGTGAACTTTTAGTTGCCGCAATAATCAGTATCATATTCTTTTTCTCAGGTATAGGACTGATCAAAAACACAAAAGATGAAGCTTAATCCGCTACACGGATCTGCTGGTCAGTAAACTTTAGACGATGGCCAGGGAAATCAGCAGCTGTTAATGAAATTATTTTTTTGAAAGCAGTTTGTGCTGTATCTAAAGTAAGGCGGTGAACTTTATCCTGCTTTACAGAAATAACATCAGCATATAGAAAATCTCCCTTGCCATTGATCTTGACCTGTAAAAGCGGAGCAAAGCCGTTTGGGCCTTTTAAACTGAACATCCCATACGTACAGAAATTTCCGAGGCTATAGGCAATGAACTTGTTCTTGTAAACCTCTACTGCACGTGTTACATGAGGCCCTTGTCCCAATACAATATCGGCACCAGCATCAATTACCGCATGCGCAAACGCATAAACATCTCCCCGGTTTTCCTTATAAAAGATCTCATTAGTTCTGGGTACATGTTCAAACCTTGCACCCTCGCCACCACCATGGAAAGAAACAATCACAATATCGACCTGCTTTTTAAGAAAAGCAACCAATTGTTTTGCACTATCCACCTGATTGATGGAAACCGTACCTTCATTAGGTGCAAAAGCACAAAAGCCATACTTCACACTATCCTTTTCAAAGACCGTATATGGATGGGAAGTTAAACCAGCATATTTGATTCCCAGTGAATCCAGGATCGCAGCACTGCGTTTTCTTCCTTTCCAGCCAAAATCTCCCACATGGTTATTCGCCACACTGAGTAAATTAAAGCCTGCTTCTTTGTAAATTCCTGCATAACGTTCCGGCATTCTGAAAGCAAAACAGCTATTACCAATGGTATCCTTACACTTCGTTGATTTCCCGCTGTTCAGAAAACAGCCTTCCAGATTACCGAATACAATATCGCCCTTTAAAAAAGACGCTACATTTTTAAAGCTGCCAACTGCATCATCAGCAGGCAGGTTCGATTTCGAAGGATAAGCAGAACCCAGCATCAGATCGCCAACAGCAGTAATGGTCAGCGTATCTTTTTTTGAGCTTAAAGTTGTATCTCTTTGAACAGCTGAATGTTGTTCAGCAGCCATATTCACATTTCCTGTGCAGCTCAGCAAAATCAGGCTGGTTACTATAGCAAGCAGAATAAAGCCGGTTATTTTCGTTTTCATAATGTCATTCATAAAAAAATCCTTCTAAAGTAATTTAGAAGGATCGTATAGCTATGGGTATAGAAGATATTATTCTTCGATTAAATCTTTTTTAGCAGATTCAAGAATCCGTCCGCCCTTATAAAAGAAGCGTGAATAATAAGGCTCGTTCAAATTGCTGATTACAACACCTCTTGAAGAAGATGCATGAGCAAAGCGGTTGTCACCTAAATAAATTCCGATATGTGTGATTCTTGTACTTCTGATTTTAAAGAAGACTAAGTCTCCTTCTTTTAGTTCATCTTTAGGTAGCGGGTCTACCATGCTGAAGATGTCTCTTGAATTTCTTAACAATGTAGTGTTGAAAACTTTGTCGTAAATCGCCTTGGTAAAGGCTGAACAATCGATTCCTTTCTTGGTATTTCCTCCAAACCGGTAAGGTGTTCCTATCCATTCGTAAATGAATTTGTAGAGCTTAACGTTAGATGTCGCGTCGACTGCGATACCCATAACCTGGGAGAAATATTGGGAAGCTAAGTTATCAGGATCCTCTAATTTGTTGGTTTCTTTTGTTTTAGTTTGCGCGTTTAAAGCAGTCACGCTGCACAAAGCAATAAGGGCAGAAAACAAAAATTTTTTTATCATGTTACACTGTTAAGTTTGGGTAATAGGCACTTGCACTTAAACGTACACCAGCTAAGGCTTATTGTCAGGTTGTCAAAACTATGTAAATAAGATATGTTATCCAAATGTATTTTGATGAAATGCATGAGTTATTAACATTTTACGGTCATTGCTCACATGCATTTTACACTAATCCTTCGATATATTACAATAAAAAAGTAGATTTGCTCTCATAAATAAAAATCAATAGCCAAAAATGAGTGCAGTAGAAATTAATAAGGATACCTATCTGAAGTGGTTTGAGTCGATGTTACTAATGCGTAAATTCGAAGAGAAAACTGGTCAACTTTACGGACAACAGAAAATCCGTGGTTTTTGTCATCTATACATCGGTCAGGAGGCTGTTGTTGCCGGAGCGATTTCTGCATTACAACCTGAAGATTCTATGATCACCGCTTATCGTGATCACGCTCATGCTTTGGCGAAAGGTGTAAGTGCAAACAGTATAATGGCAGAGATGTACGGTAAAGCTACCGGCTGTTCCAAAGGTAAAGGTGGTTCAATGCACATGTTTAGCAAAGAACATAATTTTTATGGTGGTCACGGTATCGTGGGTGGTCAGATCCCATTAGGTGCAGGTATCGCATTTGCTGAAAAATATAAAGGGACTAAAAATGTTAACGTTTGCTATATGGGTGATGGTGCAGTTCGTCAGGGCGCATTAAACGAAGCCTTCAATATGGCCATGTTATGGAAACTTCCTGTAATCTTTGTTTGTGAGAACAATGGTTATGCAATGGGAACTTCTGTAGAGCGTACCACTAATATGTTAGATCTTTACAAAATCGGTTTAGGATTCGATATGCCATGTGCCCCGGTTGACGGAATGGACCCTGTTGCTGTTCACAACGCAATGGACGAAGCAGCTCAGCGTGCACGTAATGGTGAAGGACCAACCTTCTTGGAAATGAGAACTTACCGTTACCGTGGACATTCAATGTCTGACCCTGCTAAATATCGTACTAAAGACGAATTAGAAGAATATAAAGCTAAAGATCCGATTGAATCAGTAAGAGAAACTATTCTGAACGAAAAGTATGCTGATCAGGCATGGATTGAAGAAATTGAAGCTAAAGTGAAACAGATCGTGGATGAATCTGTGAAATTTGCTGAAGAGTCACCATGGCCGGAAGCATCAGAACTATATACTGATGTTTACGTGCAACAAGACTATCCATATATCCAAGATTAATTTTACAACCTATTTTCAATTGATATTATAGAATGGCTGAAGTAGTTAAGATGCCCAAAATGAGCGACACCATGACCGAAGGGGTAATGGCGAAGTGGCATAAAAAAGTTGGCGATAAAGTTAAAAGTGGAGATGTTCTGGCAGAAGTAGAAACCGATAAGGCGACTATGGATCTGGAATCCTACTGGGATGGCACCATCCTTTTTATTGGTGTAGAAGAAGGTAAAGCTGTTCCTGTTGATGCTGTAATTGCAGTTATTGGTAAAGAAGGCGAAGATTATAAAGCTGCTCTTGACGCAGAAGGTGCTGCTGCACCGGCAAAAGAGGAAAAAGCTGCGGAAACAAAACCTGCTGAAGAAGCTCCAAAAGCTGAAGCAAAAGGTGCTGCGATAACTGATGCTGATCTGGAAAAACAAGGCGTAACGGTAGTACGTATGCCATTGTTAAGCGATACTATGACTGAAGGCGTAATTGCTGAATGGCATAAAAAAGTAGGTGATAAAATTAAAAATGATGATATCCTTGCTGATGTAGAAACCGATAAGGCGACTATGGAAGTAATGGGTTATGCAGATGGAACTTTATTACATATTGGGGTAGAAAAAGGTGCTGCTGCGAAAGTAAACGGTATCATCGCGATAGTAGGTCCGGAAGGATTTGATATCAGCGGTATTTTAAACCAGGGTGATGCTCCGGCAAAACCAGCTGCTGATAAAGCAGATGCCCCTGTTAAAGAAGCTGCTGCGGCTGCTCCGGCAGAAGCACAGGAAGAAACACATACAGCTGACGGTTCACGCCTGAAAGCTTCTCCTTTAGCTAAGAGAATTGCAAAAGAAAAAGGTATAGATCTTGCACAGGTTGCAGGTAGTGCTGATGGTGGCCGTATCATTAAAAAAGATATCGAAAACTTCAAGCCTGCTACTGCGGCTGCAAAAGGTACAGAAGCTGCTTCAGCTCCTGCATCTGCTGAGAAATCAGCACCAGTTCTTGCACAATACATTGGCGAAGAAAAATATACAGAGAAACCAGTTTCTCAAATGCGTAAAGTAATCGCGAAAAGATTATCAGAAAGCTTATTCACTGCACCGCACTTCTATCTTACGATGAGTATTGATATGGATGCTGCGATGGCTGCACGTGTAAAGATGAATGAATTCTCTCCGGTTAAACTTTCATTCAATGATTTAGTGATCAAAGCGGTAGCTGTTGCCTTAAAACAACATCCAAACGTGAACTCTTCATGGTTAGGAGATAAAATCCGTTACAATGAGCATGTGAACGTAGGTGTAGCTATTGCCGTTGAAGACGGATTATTAGTTCCTGTAGTACGTTTTGCTGATGGAAAATCATTGTCACGTATCTCAGCTGAGGTTAAAGATTTCGCACAACGTGCAAAAGCTAAAAAACTTCAGCCTTCAGACTGGGAAGGTTCAACTTTTACCGTATCTAACTTAGGAATGTTCGGTATTGATGAATTTACAGCTATTATTAATACACCTGATTCTTGTATCCTTGCAGTAGGCGGGATTTCACAAGTACCAGTAGTTAAAAATGGTGCTGTTGTTCCTGGAAATGTAATGAAAGTTACTTTAAGCTGTGATCACCGTACGGTAGATGGCGCGACAGGTGCTGCATTCTTACAAACATTCAAAGCATTATTAGAAGAACCAGTAAGATTATTGGTTTAATAATATTGAAATATTTAAAAAGCTGCTTCGGCAGCTTTTTTTATGCGTGCTACTTTTTGTACTTTTGCCCCTATGTCAAACATTAAACCGTCTTTAGCAAAAGGAACCCGTGATTTTTCACCTCAGGAAATGGTGAAACGTAATTACATATTTGATACCATTAAAAAGGTATTTAAGAAATATGGTTATGCTGAAATACAGACTCCTTCGATGGAAAACCTTTTTACCCTGACTGGTAAATACGGTGATGAAGGCGATAAACTGATTTTTAAGATCCTGAACTCGGGAGATTACCTTTCTAAAGCCAATGCGGATCATTTAAGCGCATTAAATTCTAATGCACTGATTTCATCTATCAGTGAGAAAGCATTACGTTACGATCTGACTGTACCCTTTGCACGCTATGTAGTGATGCACCAGAACGATATAGCTCTTCCTTTCAAACGTTTCCAGATTCAGCCTGTATGGAGAGCTGACAGACCTCAAAAAGGACGTTACCGTGAATTCTATCAGTGCGATGTGGATGTAGTAGGTTCAGAAAGCTTGTTGAACGAAGCAGAATTTGTGCTGATCTACCAGGAAGCCCTTTGTAACCTGGGGATGACTGACTTTACCATTAAACTCAATAACCGTAAAATCCTTTCGGGAATTGCAGAAATTATTGGTAAACCGGAACTGATCATTGACATGACCGTTGCCATCGATAAACTGGATAAGATCGGTTTTGAAGGAGTAACTAAAGAACTGCTGGAAAGAGGCTTTACCGAAGATGATATTACAAGGTTAAAACCAGTAATCCTGTTAGAAGGAACGAATGCAGAAAAGCTAGACCGCTTAAAAGAAGTGCTGGCGAGTTCAGAAGTCGGATTAAAAGGAATAGCTGAAATTGAAACTGTATTTGCTTATGTACAGGGACTGCTGAAAAACAGTGCCCTGAGACAACCGGATTTAGAACTGGATATTACATTAGCCCGCGGTTTAAATTACTATACTGGCTGTATCTTCGAGGTAAAAACCAATGAAGCAGCGATGGGTAGCATTTGTGGAGGTGGCCGTTATGATGACCTGACTGGAATGTTCGGATTAAAAGGACTGACAGGAGTGGGGATTTCTTTCGGAGCTGACCGTATCTATGATGTTTTACAAGAATTAAATCTGTTCCCGGAATCGGCAGCTGCCGGAACAAAAGTACTGATCAGTAATTTTGATGCCGCATCAGAACTTTACGCTTTACCCTTATTACAACAATTAAGGGATGCAGATATCGCTGCGGAGCTTTATCCATCTTCAGCAAAGCTTAAAAAGCAAATGAGTTATGCAGATGCTAAAGCGATCCCTTATGTGATCCTGATCGGAAGTGATGAATTGGAAAGCGGTATCCTGACTTTCAAAAATATGCATACAGGCGAACAGCAGAAAATCACTGCTGCTGCCATTATAGAAATACTTAAAGCAGAAATATCAGCCAGTTAACTGGCTAATATTTCATCAAAAAATAACAACATATGTTTCCATGATCTTTTCGAGGCCAGCTCATTGTAAGCTGCGCCTTTCGAATTGTCATTGCCGGCTTCACGGTCAGTGAACGCATGTACAGCATTCGCATACTCAATCATCTGCCAGTCGGCTTTAGCAGTTCTCATTTCCTGCTGAAAACCTAAAACCTGCTCATTGGTCATAGATGGATCATCCGCACCATGTAATACTAATACCTTGGTATGAATAGGATTTACAGCTCTTTCACCCGCATATTGCGCAAGTCCACCGTGGATAGAAACAACTCCTTTAACAGGAAAGTCAGCTCTTGCAGCTTCTAATGCCCCCGTGCCTCCAAAGCAATAACCAATTACAACGATTCTCGATGGATCAGCACCAGCTTTAATTAACTGCTGTAAAGCAAGCTTAATTCTTTGCTGATAAGCAGCTACGTTCTTTTTATAATAACCCGATTGCTGACCAGCCTCTTTTGCATCTTTCGGGTAATGGCCTTCCCCGTAAATATCAGCCACAAAAGCATAATAACCCAGACCAGCTAATTTTACAGCCGATTCTTTAGCATTATTATCGATCCCTTTCCAGGCTGGCAAAATAAGTACCCCTGCCTTTTTATGTGTGTTTTTAGCTGGTGAAATCACGAGCCCCTTTAATTGCTGTTGTCCATCCTGATAAACAACAGGTTTGAGCTGTGCGAAAGATCCGGATACGATCAATGTCATAGCGATAGTAAGTATTGATTTCATAAAGTCTTTTTTAGTATAATAATTAGTATAACAAGAAATGAACTCCTGATGTTTAATGGTTGGCTTCCATATACAAACGAAGATTTTCGGCCGCCCGTTTGCGTACTTTATTTCTCAGGAAGCCTGTCCAGCCCAATAAAATGCCTGACAGCCCTAAAGCCTGGCTTGACCATTTATAGAAGCTGAAATGATCTTCATGCTGAACAATCTTTCCATTTTCAAAAACGAAAGACGCTTTAATCCGGTTAACCACTTTTTTTCCGGTAGCTGAAAATGTATAATGTGCAACCCACTCAGCAGTACCTGTTTCTCCATCAGTTTGAACATGATTGTATTCTACGCGCAGGTCTTTTCCTTTTTTAATCAGCATTTCCCACATACTGCGTACGTGCGCAGCATCCAGGTTTCTAAATGCAGGATCATTAAAAGTAGCATTTTCTGCATAACAAGCCTGCATGCCCTTAAAATCTTTGTTCTTGAAACAAGTGTAAAAATGATGAATGAGATTTTCGTTGGTTTTCATAGGAATAGATGATGTCCTGTTTTGGACAACACTAATATATGTATAATTCTGAGTGGTAATACGAATTGGCTGAGGCTAATCCGGATAGAATGTGGAAAGGTTGAAAAATAAATAGAAATGCTTTGAAACCTTTTCAATTCATTTACGTCTTATATACAAGTTTATAGGTTAGCAGAGGTATAGTTGTGGCGACTATACCTTTGTCTTTTAAACGATCTTGTAGGTTGTAATTTGTTTAGCCATCCCTTTAAAGAGAAATATGTGAAATGGAAACATAGCATACCAATAAACTCTTCCCCATAAACCCGAAGGTCTGAAAGTTGCAATCTGCGACAAAAATGACTCTCCGCGATAATTGATCACTTTGAATTCAAGCCAGGCTTCTCCCGGCACTTTCATTTCCGCATAAAGCAGTAACCTTGCATTTTTTTGATCAGCAAGCAGTACACGCCAGAAATCAATGACATCACCCGCATGTATAGAAACCGTATTGGTGCGTCCTCTTCGTGTGCCGACACCTCCAAATAATTTATCGATGAATCCCCTTAAATTCCAAAGCCAGTCTGCATAATACCAGCCCCTGCTTCCCCCAATGCTCCAGATATTTTCGAAAACCTCTTCTGGTGGACGTTTAAAAGGCATTTTAACTTTGTATTCCAATACGCCATTCTGAGGGACTTTAACCTGGTCCATAAATGAAGTGTCCAGATAACCTCTGTTTAAAGCATCCTTCCAGCTAGAAACAATCGAATGCTGTTCAATCTTTTCAAAAGCCAGTTTAAGTGCTTTTTTATAGCTGAAGCAGGGCCCCGGTACAATTTCTTTGATCCGTTCATCTTTACAGATAACCTCATTTTTCATACTGTCCACCAAACTTCTCGCTAAAGAATAAGGCACGGCAGTTACTAAATAAAGCCATAAAGAAGATAATCTCGGTGTTAATACAGGAACGGTGAGTATCCAGCGTTTCAGATTTCTGGAAACTGCATACTGAAGGATCATTTCTTTATAAGTCAGTATATCAGGGCCTCCAATATCGAAAATCTGGTTAAAAGCTTTTTCATTCATTAATACCCCGGTCAGATAACCCAGTACATCGCGGATGCCAATAGGCTGACACCTGGTATTGACCCATTTAGGCGCAACCATAACAGGTAACTTTTCCGCAAGATCACGTATAATCTCAAAAGAAGCACTTCCTGATCCGATAATAATAGCCGCACGTAAAATGGTAAAAGCAATGCCCGAATTTTTAAGTTCATCTTCCACAGAAAGCCGGGAAGTTAAATGTACTGAAAGATGGTCATCATTCGCGATCCCTGTCAGGTAAATCAGCTGACGGCATTTTGTCTTTTGTATTGCATTTACAAAGTGCATTGCCGATTCAGCTTCCAGCTCAGCAAACTTTTGATTACCTGAAGACATCGAATGTACCAGATAATAGGCCGCATCAATGTCTTCAGGTATATTGTTTAAAGATTCCGGATGTAATAAATCGGCAGTAATGATCTTCACCTGATCATCAAAGTCAGACTCTTCTGCAAAACGGCGCTTATCACGAACCATACAAACTACCTCATGTCCCTGTTCCAGCAGAACAGGTAATAATCTGGTGCCGATATAACCGTTTGCGCCGGTCAGCAGAACTTTCATGCCGTATGCGGATTGAAAGTATCTGTGTTGATGAAGGCTTTTAATTCTTGTAAAATCGTGTATAGACCAAAATTTGTACGGTTCACATAGATAAAATGTTTCACCCCTCTGGCCTGTTTAAACTCTGGCATTTTAGCAATCTTCTCCCCAAAAGCATACAGCTGAGCAAAAAACTCAGGCTGACTGAAGTCAAAAGTTTTACTCGTATAAGGTTTAGCAAATAACTGTATCATTTCCAGATAAGCTTTGTAATAAAACTCAATCTGCCCGGCATCATCATCCGGATGTATCATTTCGAGCTTTCTGAAAGCCTCAATAGTTTTATTTTTATCCTTAATCACATCCGATGAGATCAACGAAAAGAAAGGAATGTAAAAATCATCAGGCAATTCTTTAATACAGCCAAAATCTATGACTCCTAATTTTTCATCCGGTGTAATCATGAAATTTCCGGGGTGGGGATCTGCATGTACAGCTCTCAATTCATGCTGCTGGAAATTATAAAAATCCCATAAAGCCTGCCCGATTTTATTTCTGAGTTCCTGAGAAGGATTAGTCTGAAGAAACTCTTTGAGGTGCAGGCCTTCAATCCAGTCCATGGTAATGATCCTTTTACCCGAAAGTTCAGGATAATAAATAGGGAAGACTATATTGTTCAGATCCTTGCAAGCTTCGGTAATCTCAATAGAACGGCGGACTTCCAGTTCATAATCCGTTTCCTCTAACAAACGTTCCTCTACTTCTTTAATATAAATATTCAGCTCTTTTTCGCTCATTCCCAATAAACGGAAGGCAAAAGGTTTTACTAATTTCAAATCCGAAGAGATACTATCTCCAACACCCGGATATTGAATCTTAACGGCTAGTTTTTTCCCATTCAGCTCTGCCTCATGCACCTGTCCGATAGAAGCCGCATTGGTAGAAACCAAGTTGAATTTATCATAAATCGCTTCAGGTGGTTTACCGAAATTCTTGGTAAATGTCCGGACAATAAGCGGCCCTGAAAGTGGCGGCGCGTTATATTGTGACTGCGTGAATTTATCTACGTATGATTTTGGGAGGATATTTTTATCCATACTGAGCATTTGTGCAATTTTCAAAGCACTGCCTTTCAACTCACTCAGGGATTTATAAATATCGGTCGCATTATCCTCATTCAACTCATCTCTGCCCAACTGCGGATTGAAAAGCTTTTTAGAATAATGCTTAATATAATTTCCGCCAATCTGAAAACCTGTTTTAACAAATTTTGCAGAGCGTTCTGTTTTAGTTACTGGAATACTATTTTGTTCGGCCATGTTATTGTCTACCCCTGCTTTCTGCAAACTTTCCATTTCTGGATAAGAACTTACCATACTCTAAAAGATTATCAAGCGGAGAACGCTGAAATAAATCAAACGTCACATTGATCCCTTTTTCAATAGCTTCATCCGTTTTTTCAAAATCAGTACTGTCATCGTTTATCCAAAAATTCAGGATAAAAGCAAACTGAATCCAAAGTGCATCTTTATACCTTTTGGTTAAAAATTTGCGGTCTGCCAATTCTCCCTTTTCCAATCCCTCATTAATCAATTCCCCGGCAAAGTTCTCGAAAATAGGTTTCACGCCAGCTAAAACCGCAGGCGTACTAAATCTGTCCTGATGACTTTTGAGACTGTAAACAATAAAGCTTCTGTGTTTTTTTAACAGCTCTGTATAACTGTAGAAAAACGAAAGCATTCTGTCTCTCGAAGAATACTGCGCCCAAACTTCCTGCTGCTGAATAGCGCTGATTGCTTCGACAGTAAGATCTGCCCAGACCATTTTTTCAATACTTTCGAAAGAACTGTAGAACTCGTAAAATTCAGCCTCTGAAATCTTTAATTTTTTCACGAAACTGTAGACTGATTTGGGTTTTTCGTCCTGCGTTAGCACATAATCTATGTAAGCAGTTCTGATTTGTTGAGACGTTGCCATATCTTTTTCTTTAATAACGATTTATAGCTTAGAATAGTTTTCTGATTGCGGTAATGAAACAGCCTGTGACTGAATAAAAGCATTCGGATGACATATCGGGTGTGTAAATTGGCTTACTATTATCCCATATCAAAGCAATGTTACGTGAAGATTACCTGAATTGTGCAGATTTGATTACTTTTGTCTTTAATTGAACAACAGACGCTTACATATCAGCCGGATTTTCGCGACGTTATTGCTTATGGTTTTTGCCATTGCACTCACGCCATGGAGCTCTCTTCATCATCATGAAGAGCAGCCGGACTATTGCGTTAAAGACGGTAAAGAATGTTTGCATAAATTCCATGTTGGCAGCGAAAGACATAACTGTCTGATCTGTTCTGCACATTTTGAAAAGGACTATTATACAACCGCAGTAACTTATCAGGCTGCACTGGAAAGTAAATCCATAGTAAAAAACTATGCTTTGATCAGTGCCAGTTATACTGTATTAATCAGTACCTCTCTCCGCGGCCCCCCTACAGCGCACGTATAAGACAATTCTAATTTATTGCAAAGACATTGATGGGTTTTTAACCCCGGTGGCTTCAGGCAATTTTATCCAAAAAAAGACAAACACACATTTGATCAGGAAACCTGAATGGGCCTCAGCTCAGGAAAGCTTCGTGTAAAAAACATTATACAGACATATGAAAAAGATACATCTATTTCTAGTTGTACTACTATCTGCTTTTATTTTCACCAGCACATTTGCGGCTGATGTAGCTGAATTTAAAGGTAAAATTATTGACGCGCAGACTAAAACACCATTACCAGGTGCTTCTATCACTATCCCTGATTTACGCACCTCTGCAATTACTAACCAAAATGGAGAATTTACCTTCAAAAATGCGCCTGCACATGGTCGTTTCCTTGTTCAGGTTAGTTATATAGGCTATAGAACAATCACACAATCAGTTGATTTCTCTAACCCCGGAAAGCTTGAATTCGCTTTGGAACCAAGCGTTATCGAAGGCAGGGAAGTGGTGATTACCGGTTCGGCATCCAGTTCAGATAACCGCAAAAACTCTACCTCTGTGACTACAGTGAGTAAAGCAGATTTATTATACCGCCCGTCTACAAACCTGATGGATGCGATTTCGCGCGTTCCGGGAGTGTCTCAAATCACTACAGGGCCGGCAATTTCAAAACCAGTTATCCGTGGTCTGAGTTACAACCGTGTGGTTACTTTGAGTGACGGTGTTAAACAACAAGGACAACAATGGGGAGACGAACATGGAATTGAAATCGATCAGTATAGCGCTGACCGCGTAGAGGTTTTAAGAGGCCCGGCAAGTTTAATGTACGGCTCTGATGCCCTGGGTGGGGTGATTAATATTCTTGATGGATTACCAGCTCCCGAAGGTACTTTAAGAGGTGAATTCCTGACTAATTATTCTACAAACAATGGAATGACCGGCAATTCATTAATGTTGCAGGGAAATGAAAATGGATTAATCTACAAAGTACGCGGATCTTATAAAAATGCTTATTCTTATAAAACGCCTACAGAATATGTCCCTAATTCAGGTTTCAACGAGACTAACTTTGAAGGGCAGATTGGATTGAACAAGAAATGGGGATATGCCCATTTAGATGCGTCAACATTCCGTACCAATATTGGTTTTTACGATCCCGTAAGAAACGACGCAGGTCAATTGGTTGATGCAGATGGTAATCCTTTTTCTGATGCACAAAATAAGGATAGAACGCTGGCTTACCCTAAGCAGGATGTACGCCACTATAAAATAGCTTTGAACAGTAATATCCTTTTAGGAGAAGGCAGTTTGAAAGCTACTTTAGGTTATCAGCACAATTTACGTAGAGAACTTGGAGAAGCTGATAAAGGCCCTGATTTGTTCCTGAACAGTTATACTTACAGTTATGACCTTAAATATTCATTTAAAGAAGTGAATGGATGGGCGCCTGTAATTGGTGTTTCCGGAGAATATATCCATAGTTTAAATACAGCAGGTAGTGAACAATTGATTCCTGATTTCGATACACAATCATTCGGTAGTTTTGCTTTTGTTAAAAAAACATGGGATGATGATACGTTTAATGCAGGTATCCGTTTTGACTATAGAAAAATGACTGGAAAAGAATTTACTGGTGAATCAAACTACCCGGCATTCAGCAATAAATTCTCTCATATCACCGGTGCATTAGGTTATACCCATGAATTCAATGAAGCTTTTAGTTTTAAAGCAAATGCCGGTAGCGCTTTCAGAGCACCGAATATTGCAGAATTAGCCTCAAATGGTGTACACGAAGGCGTATTCCGTTACGAAGTAGGTAATCCAAACCTTAAGCCAGAGCAGAGTTACCAGTTCGATGCTTCTTTTGATTATCAGAACCAATACGTAAGCGCAAGCTTAGGCGGTTTTGCTAACTTTATCAATGATTACATTTATTATAATACAGACGGAACAACTAAAACTGTCGACGGCAGAGATTTCCCTGTTTATAATTTTGTACAGGATAATGCCTTTTTACGTGGAGTAGAAGCATCGTTAACCTTACACCCAGTTAGTTTTATCCACTTTGAAAATGGATTCTCTTATACAAGAGCAACAAACCGTACCACTAAACAATCACTTCCATTTATCCCTGCGGCTACTTTACATAACGAATTACGTTTTGAACCAACTGTTGCAGGTACTTCTCATTCTTATGTTTCTGTAGGAATTGATAACTATTTTAAACAAACGAAGATTGATAGTTTTGAACAACCAACCTCAGGTTATACTTTATTAAATGCATCAATCGGGACAACTTTGAAACTAAGCAAAAACCAGGACATCACTATTTATGCAGCTGGTAAAAACTTATTAAACAAAGCTTATTATGACCATTTGAGTCGTTTTAAACCGGGAAGACTAAGTGATGAAGATCCAACTTTGGGTATTTATAACATTGGGCGCAGCATTACATTTGGGGTAACTCTTCCATTTACATTGAAAAAATAGTATACAACACACCAAAAATAATACACACACGTTTGCAATGAAACCCCGCTTTCCTGTTAAGGAACGGGGTTTTCTTGTAAAATAATCGTTAGTTTTAGAACTTTCGACTTCCTGCTTTGTTTGTAGGTACTAAACGATTGAGATTATATGTTCAAAAAACTACTGCTGCCAGCAATCCTTTTATTTTGTTTGTCTTTATCCGCGTCTGCTCAACAGGCAGATACACTGTCTATTACCTTAGAGAATGTAAAATATGCCTATCCGGTAAAATACTTTCCTATTCATACCGAGGGACAAGATATTAAGATGGCCTACATGGATATCGCACCTGTGCAAAATGCAAATGGCAGAACCGTAGTCTTATTTCATGGTAAAAACTTTGGAGGATATTACTGGACAAATGTAATAAAGGCCTTAACCAGCAGAGGATTCAGGGTTGTTGTGCCGGATCAGATCGGATTTGGTAAATCTTCTAAACCATTTATTCATTACAGTTTTCATCAGCTGGCACGCTGGAACAAAGCATTATTAGATACTTTAGGGATTCAGAAAGCAAATATCCTTGGCCATTCTATGGGTGGGATGTTAGCCACCAGGTTTGCCCTGATGTACCCGCAAACTACAGAGAAACTATTACTGGAAAACCCGATCGGGCTGGAAGATTATCGCGCCTTTGTACCTTATGTCACTACAGAAGAGCAATATAAAACGGAACTGAAAGCTACGGCAGAAAGTATCAAAAAATATTATCAAAGTTCTTACTTTACCGTTTGGAAACCAGAATATGATGAATTAGTCAGGATTGCTGCGGGAGTGACCTTCAGTTCAGATTACGCACGCTGGGCAAAAGTAGCAGCGATGACTTTTACCATGATCTACGAACAGCCTGTAGTTTATGAATTCCAGAATATCACTGTGCCTACCATTTTATTTATTGGTAAGGAAGATAAAACGATTGTTGGTAAAGGCTTATTAAGCCCGCAGCAGCAAGCGCTTCACGGACAGTATAAAGTATTGGGAAAACAGATTGCAGCAAAGATACCGAACGCCAAGCTGATTGAATTTGATGGTAGCGGGCACATTCCTCATTTGGAAGTGCCTACCGAATTTACAGTAGCTTTACTGGGCGGGTTATAAATAAATAGAGAACCTGCCCCGGCAGGTTCTCTATTTATTTTTTTACAGGGTCCTGTGAGAAAGTTGCGGCAAGGATCTGATATAATTCAGGATGTTTGTCTTTAAACTGTGCTGGTTTTTCAAAGAAATATTCTGACACGACCGCAAGAAATTCAGCCTCATTCGTCACCGCATAAGGATTGATATCTGACTTTCCAGCCTCAATCCTGCTGATTTCCTGGTGAATCATTTTTACCCACGGAATAATGTACTGATGCGGCATCAGGTTTTCAGGAATACCATCCGTTGCCCCGTCCGATTTATCCAGCAAGTGTACAAACTCATGAATAGCGGTGTTTTCCTTGTCTGCACTGATCGAAAATCCTTCGAGTAACGCAGAGCGCGATAAGATCATTTGTCCGTTCATATAGCCCGTACCAACCATTCCGAGAATATTCCGGTCACCACCTTCAAACTGAAAGTCTTTATTGAAAGTATCAGGATATAAAATTACCGCATGGAGATTCTGATACTTCCATTGTCCAAACCCAAAGACCGGAATAATTGCACTGGATGCAATTAATAAACGGTCTGTAGCATCAGGCACAAGATCTATTCCTTCCACACGCACATAACTTAAAAAGTCCAGCAGCATTTGCTCAAACTTTACCCGGTTATTCTGGTCTAAATACTGATAATAGGCTACATGATTTAGCAGGATCTGCCGGTCAGTTTCATTCATCGTATTTTCAGCAGCCTGTTTAGACTTTTTACTGCGGAATATAAAATATAACGCGATTATAAATGCGGCGATTAAGATCAGGTAAGGCATCATTATTCTGCTTCCAGGATTTCAAGTTGAGCAATGATATCTTCCTCACGTACCGGATAAGGTTCCTTATTCACCAGCGATTGATAAACTGCTTCAAATAATGAGATATAACTGGCAGGCTCGGAAGGGACTAGGCGTTTTGTTCTTTCTCCACTTTCACTGATCAGTGTTAAGACCCCCTCTTTTCCTTTGGCTTCAATTCCAAAACCAGGTTCATTGGGCTTAATCCCTTTTAACAACTGTTCTTCCTGCACATCTGCCCGTTCTTTGATAAAACTCCCATTTTTCCCATGCAAAACAAAAGAAGGCTGAATATCAGTGACCATCATATTGGCATGTACAAAAACATTCAAACTATCCGGGTAGCTCAGGTGGATTGAGAAGAAGTCGTCAACCTTTGTATTTTCCCTGTTTCTCCCTAATATTTTATGAAATGATAAGGGTTTGCCAAAAAGACTGATAGCCTGATCCACTAAATGCGGCCCAAGGTCATATTGTAAACCACTGGCTGCAACCGGTTCTTCTTTAAAGCTTTTGACGCCGATACTTGCTTTATACCTGTCAAATCTGAGGTGAACCTCTGATAATTTGCCCAGCTTATCACTTTTAATGATTTTTTTTACCGCTGTAAAATCACTATCCCACCTGCGGTTCTGATAAACAAATACCTTTTTACCCAACGTTTCAGCCAGTTTAAATATTTCAATGGCTTCTGCTGATGTTGCCGCAAATGGTTTTTCCACCAAAATATGCCTGCCAGCTTTTAAGGCTTGCTTTGCATAGTCGTAATGGGTATTATTTGGCGTATTGATAACGATCAGTTCAATCTCCGGGTCATTTAGTAACTCTTCAGTACTGTTATAACTGATGATGCCTGCGAAATCTTTCTCTGCATTTTTTTGATTACGTTCTGTGACTGCACGCAATTTAAACCCTTGATGTGCAGTCAGAAAAGGGCCGTGAAATATTTTGCCGGACATGCCGTAGGCCATCAGGCCGGTCGAGATTACTTTAGTCATCAATTGCTGTATTTGAGCAGCTAAATTAGGCAATCAAAAAGTTGATGATTTAATCGTATTGTCATAAACCGTTTAACTCTTTGTATTTATTCAATAAATAGAAGGCCGGCTCTTATATTTTTTATCTTTGTGTTATGAAGCCCGCAGAAATTCACGCAAAATGGAAAGTTCTACAGCAAAAGATTGCTGAGGAATTCGATTCAGATATACCTGATTTAAAGGTAATGTTATTTTTGATAGGCGTTCAGGAATTAGGAAAGGGGCCGGGTAAGTATAGCAAACGTCAAAAAGAAGAGCTGATGCATATCGCTACTTGCCGCTTAATGAGTGAAATGGGATTTTATGAGCTTGAAGGCCTGGATCAGGACGGATGGCCACATTGGAAATTGGTCAAACAAGTTCCTTCCTTTGCCATGATGGAGCAGGAACTGCTCTTGAAATCACTGGCTATTCATTATTTCGAAGACATCTATCAATAAGACAGGATAAAAAAATCTATCGCTACAAAAAAGCCGGAGTATGATTACTCCGGCTTTTTATGTTATTAAAATAGGTAGATCTTAATATTTTTTAGTTGTTAGCTTGTTGCGCTTGTTTTTTCAATTGATCATTCGCTACAATAACAATCTCAACTCTACGGTTAGCAGCTCTTCCTGCATCAGTTGCATTGTCTGCAATTGGCTCAGAGAAACCTTTACCTACAGTAGTTAAACGTGATGATGGAACACCTTGAGTAACTGCATAAGCTTTAACAGACGCTGCTCTTCTTTCTGAAAGGCTCATGTTATAAGCCTCAGTACCTTTATTATCTGTATGACCAATAACTTTGATTTCAGTATCAGGATATTTTTCTAATGATCCGGCTAATGATTTTACGTTATCTTTTGCCTGTGCTTTTAAGTTTGCACTGTCAAAATCAAATAAGATACCACTATCAAATTTTACGATGATACCTTCACCTTCACGAACTACTTCTGCATTTGGAATTGCATTTTGAATTTCAGCTGCTTGTTTATCCATACGTTTTCCGATGAATCCACCAGCAGTACCACCAATTGCACCACCTAAAATAGCTCCAATCGCAGTATTACCTGCTTTTTTGCCGATAATAGCTCCTAAAACACCACCAGCAGCGGCACCAATACCAGCTCCTTTTTGTGTTTTTGTTAAACTGTCACATCCTTGAAAACCCATTGCGGTTAAGGATAAGGCGATGCTGAATGCAGCTATTTTAAATTTCGAAGTAATCATGATAATAATTTATTTGTTTATAAGGGCATTTAATCAAAGGTGATGCCAATTGTAAGTTTTTTGTGATTTCTTATAATAAGACAGAGATTTTGTATAAATTTCCGGGTACAACTGACAGGAGATTGTCTTAAAATATCGGGATTGACTACAATTCTGTACAATTTGTTTTGAAAAAGATAATTAACTGGCACAAATATTTAATCACTATTAAAGCTAGTAATCATATTTATCTTTCCAGTTCTGCTTTAACTTTTCCCGGAGTTTGTCTTCTGCCGGATTATGTCCGGGATCATACAGCTTTGTGCCGCTGATCAGGTCAGGTAAATATTCCTGTGCTGCAAAGTTGCCTTCATAACCATGAGAATACTTATAATCTTTTCCATAACCAATGTTTTTCATCAGTTTGGTCGGTGCATTCCTGATGTGCAGCGGAACAGGTAAATTACCAGTCTGTTTAACCAGTTGCTGTGCTTTATTGATCGCTTCGTACGCTGCATTACTCTTGACAGAAGAAGCCAGGTAAGTCACCGCCTGCGAAAGGATAATCCGGGCTTCAGGATAACCGATCACATTGACTGCCTGGAAACAGTTATTCGCTAATAACAGCGCGTTTGGGTTGGCATTGCCAATATCTTCGGAAGCCAGTATCAATAACCTTCTGGCAATAAAAAGCGGGTCTTCACCACCCTCAATCATTCTGGCCAGCCAGTAAACTGCACCATTGGGATCGCTTCCCCGGATTGATTTGATAAAGGCAGAGATAATATCATAATGCTGTTCCCCGGCCTTATCATATAAAGCGAGGTTCTGCTGTGCATGTTTCAATACATTTTCGTTGGTGAGTACAATTTTGTCACCGCCAATACCGTTAACAGCTATTTCAAGTACATTTAATAGCTTTCGGGCATCGCCACCAGATAAACGAATCAAAGCCTCATGCTCTTTAATGGTAATTTTCTTTTCTTTCAGCATTATATCTTCCCGGATTGCAGTCTGCAATAAACCAGAAAGTTCATCCTCATCCAGAGATTTCAGAATATAGACCTGGCAGCGGGATAGCAAAGCGGAAATAACCTCGAAAGAAGGATTTTCTGTAGTCGCACCGATTAAAGTAACCAGTCCGCGTTCTACGGCGCCCAGTAAGCTGTCCTGCTGTGATTTACTGAATCTGTGGATCTCATCAATAAATAAGATTGGCAAACCCAGAAAGCTATCTTTTAACAGTGCTGCCTTATCAATAACCTCACGGATATCTTTTACTCCTGAATTGATAGCACTCAGGTTAAAAAACGGACGATCCAGTGTTTGAGAAATGATATAAGCTAAAGTAGTTTTTCCGACTCCGGGAGGCCCCCAGAAGATCATTGAAGGGAGCTGACCACTTTGTATTGCTTTGCGCAAAACCGCATCCGGTCCTACCAAATGTTGTTGTCCAACATATTCGTCCAGATTCTGCGGACGCATGCGTTCTGCTAATGGAGGTAGGTTTTGCATAAATGTAAAGATAAAAAAACAGGAGCAATAAAAATTGTTCCTGCTTTAAAACTGCTTAAAATTTACACTAGACAGTTTTTATATTATTCAGCTTTTGGAGCTGCACCTTCTGTTTTTGGCGCTGAGCCTTCAGTTTTAGGTTTCTTTTTCCAGAACTTACGCTGAGGCGCTTTTTTTCTGTCCCTGTTATGTTCAGGTCTTGAAGACGAAGTTGCTGCTGATTCTACCGGTGCTTCCCCTAAATGTTCAGGTAAAGGCATCCGTTCAATAGTTTTGTCAATCAGCTTCTCAATGTTCGCAAACTTACGTTTATCCTTATCATTGACTAAGGTAATTGCTGTACCAGTCGTAGCAGCCCTTGCTGTACGGCCAATCCGGTGAATATAATCTTCAGGATCATGTGGTACATCAAAGTTGATCACCAATGAAATTCCTTCTACATCAATTCCTCTGGAAAGTACATCAGTACCAATCAATACCGGAACACGTTTATTCTTAAATTCAGATAAAATAGCTTCTCTTTCCTTTTGTCCGAGGTCGGAGTGGAAAGCCTCTGCTTTAAAGCCAAGACCACGGAATACTTTACCCAGATTTTTAACTTTTTCTTTCGTTGAAGCAAAAATCAAAATACTTGGGAAATCAACATTTTTCATCAGCTCAGTCAGTAATTTTACCTTTTGGGTATCATGTACAATATAAGCCTGCTGATTAATTCCCGCTGCTGGTTTAGAAATTGCAATGCTGATCTGCTCAGGGTCCTTTAGTAAAGTGCCCGCAAGCTTTCTTATTTTAGGAGGCATCGTTGCAGAGAACAATACAGTTTGTCTTTTTTCCGGAAGGAAGCTTACAATGCGCATAATATCATCATAGAAGCCCATGTCGAGCATTCTGTCTGCTTCATCAAGCACAAGATGCTGTAACTGATCCAGCTTCAGCAAGCCTGAAGAAAGATGAGAAATAAGTCTTCCTGGTGTAGCAATGATAATATCAACACCTTCACGCATACTTCGTTTCTGCTGTTCATAAGCAATACCATCTCCACCACCGTATACGGTTAGCGAGCTGATATTGGTGAAATAAGAAAGTGCTTCAACCTGCAAATCGATTTGCTGTGCAAGTTCGCGTGTAGGGGCAAGGATAAGGGTATTGTTATGTCGGTTCTCCGTCTGGCTGATCATATTCATGACCGGCAGCAAATAAGCACCTGTTTTACCTGTACCCGTCTGGGCACACGCAATCAGATCTTTTTTGGCTAAGATAAGGGGAATTGCTTCCTGTTGTATGGGGGTTGCATTTCTGAAACCCATTGCTAATAAACCCTCTAATAAATCAGGGTTAAAATTAAAATCTTTAAAATCCAATATACTTGTATGTTATTCGTAATTGTTCTGCATAAAAGTAGCCTTTATTTTTATCTTAATGTAGATATTTCTAAGGGCTATTTATTTTTTCTGGTCTGCGTATCCGAATACTTTCTGAAGTATAGGGGTGGTACGTACACCTAAATTATTTCTGATGGTCAATTCTTCCTGTGCTACCTGAATGAACATCCCTTCCACTGCTTTTTGAGTTACATAAGCCGGAAGATCAGTTGTGACTGGTTTAACCAGTGGTAATTTATTGTATTGCCCGGTTGCATCGCCCCAATATTTAGCCGCACCGACTTTACTTAAACTCGCATTCACAACTGGTCTGAACTTCTCTAAAAGCTGTGCTGTAGTCGCCTTTTTAAAATATTCAGTTGCTGAATTTTCCCCGCCTAATAAAATATTTGTTGCATCGGTAATCGTCATTTGTTTGATAGCGGATACAAATATTGGTTTAGCCTGCTTCGCTGCATCTTCTGCCGCTCTGTTTAAGCTGGTCACCACATTATCTGCCAGAGAACCCAAACCAATACTTCTCAACGTTTTTTCTACTTTTTGTGCTTCAGGAGGGAATAAGATTTTAACCGCCATATTTCCTAAAAAACCATCCTTCAAAGCTAACTGGTCTGCTCCTTTAGAAATCCCTGCTTCCAGCGCTTGTTTAATCCCGCTGCCTATTTCTAAATTCGAAGGCTTGGCCACCGGAGCCGTGGTAGATGTCGTTACCGTTGTCGTAGTGGTCTGCGTAGTCGCAGGCTTGGTCTCCGTTGCAGATTTCACTTTCTTTAATAGATTCCCAAGAGATTGACTTTGTGCAGTATAGCTATTGAATGCGATGGCTGCAAAAGCCAGGGATGCGAGTTTAAATTTATTCATGTTCATAGTGTAAAGTCAATAGTAAGCAAATTTCTGGCCATTAAATACTGATTATCAATTTTAAACAGGCGCAGAGTCAGAAAATATTTTTATACTTGAAGAGAATTTTCCATCAGATACAATTGAAATTTATAAAGAATACAACAGGAATCAAAGATCCCGATGATGCAGCACTTCTTTTACGGTACAAAAGTACAGGAAGCCTGGATGCATTGGGTGCGCTTTATAACCGGTATATGCACCTGGTTTATGGGGTGTGTCTGAATTATTTCAAGGAAGAAGAAGCTAGTAAGGATGCTGTCATGCAGATTTTCGAGGAACTGGTTGTCAAATTAAAGATTCATGAAGTGCAGAATTTCAAAAGCTGGCTGCATGTATTGACCAGAAACCATTGTTTAATGGCGCTCAGGAAGTTAGCTAAAAACAATACGGTGTCTATTGACGATACTTTTGTGGAAAATACCGACTTTGTGCATCTGGATATAGACGATACCAAAGAAACGCAGTTGACCGTTATGGAAAAGTGCATGGAAACCCTGACCGAAGAACAGCGCAAGAGCGTTGACTTATTCTATCTTCAGGAAAAATGTTATAAAGAAGTTGCCGAATTAACCGGTTATGAAATGGTCAAAGTAAAGAGCTATATTCAAAACGGAAAGCGGAATTTAAAAATTTGTATAGAGAAAAACAGCAGTGAATAACGATTGGTTAGATATAGAATCACTGGAAGATTACCTGGATGGTAAACTTGACAGCAAAGCTATGCACAAGATTGAGAAGCAGGCGCTGGAAGATCCTTTTGTTGCACAGGCACTGGCAGGACTAAGCGAATCGCGTGGTAAAGCAGTGCAGAATGTTTCCTTGCTTCAAAAACAACTGTATGAGCGTATCGCGCAGCAGCAGGTAACCAAGAAAGAAACCGTATTTACCTGGCAGCGTTTAAGTGTTGCGGCAGCTGCGGCTGTGATGTTTATCTCTGTAAGTATCATGTTCTTTATGAAGGACAGAGAGAAACGCGAAGAGATGGCTAAAAACCAGCCCAGAAAAGTAGAAGTAAATATTGCACCTTCACCAGCTCAGGCGGTGATTGATTCTGCAAAAAATGATATTTATGCCGCTAATATTGCGGTTAAGAAAACCAAACCCGTAATTGCCGGGCAGGGGGTGCCTTCAGCTGAAGTACAAAACGAAGCCTTAAAAGAAAGGGCTGTACAACCTTATGCGATGCAAAGTGCCCCGGTTAAGCCAGCAGACAGTGCCAATACAGCGGCTGGCGTTCCGGTACAAGCAATGGCCAGAATGAGTAAATCAGTTCCGGCAGCAGCAGAACCATTAGCGGGCAAAGTTGCCGGTTTAGCTGTGGCTACAGCAGTGCCTGATGTCGCTACACCTGTAGGCGGGTGGGCAAATCTGGATACTTACCTGAATGACCACAAGAAACTGCGTGGTACAGGAGATAAGCTGGTAGAACTAAGCTTTTTGGTAAACAGTGAAGGAAATCCTGTTGATTTAAAAGTAACCAAAGGGACCAATAAAGAATTTGATGAAGAGGCCGTACGGCTGATTAAGGAAGGGCCCAGATGGGAACAGCCTAAAAATAAAGAAAGCAGGGTAATTTATACCGTTGCCTTTTAAAGAAAAACCCCTTGAACGTTAAATTCAAGGGGTTTTTTTATGCTTATGTTTTGCGTAATTTATTCTTTCTATACAACTCCCAGACCAGGGAAGAAAAAGTCAACCAGTTTGAAAATAATAGCGGCTAACAGTGCTGAAACAGGAATAGTTAAAACCCATGCCCAAAGCAAGCTTACAGTTACCCCCCATCTTACTGCGGAAACCCTTTTTAATAAACCAACCCCAACAATAGAACCTGTAATGGTGTGTGTAGTAGAAACCGGGATACCGAAGTGTTCTGTGATTCCAAGGGTTACCGCACCCGCAGTCTCTGCTGCTACGCCCTCAAAA
Organism: Pedobacter cryoconitis; assembly: GCF_014200595.1. Lineage (NCBI taxonomy): Bacteria > Pseudomonadati > Bacteroidota > Sphingobacteriia > Sphingobacteriales > Sphingobacteriaceae > Pedobacter > Pedobacter cryoconitis. Next base: position 73,119 of record NZ_JACHCG010000005.1, on the reverse strand, counting down.
GCATTTACCTTTGTAATTTTTGAACCCATTGTTTTTACGATCTTCCATCCACCGCTCATAGTACCTAAAGAGATGGCCGCGTAACAGGTAAATGGAATCCACTCTGGCATTGTATCGCCTGTTTTTAACACTTTCGCTGCAACCATGGCTACATAAATGATACCCATTACTTTTTGCGCATCATTTCCACCGTGGGTGAAACTTAAGGCCGCAGAAGAGATCAGTTGTAGTTTTTTAAACCATTTTTCTGCAACCGAAGGTCTTGCATTTTTAGAAAGGTGCAGCAGGATAATGGAAATGATTACCGAGATAAACATCCCGATTACAGGAGCAAGTACAATAAAAGCAATGATTTTCAGGATCGGAGCCAGGTTAATTGCCGACATGATTCCAAAACCTAATGAACCTGCTTTAGCCATACCAGCGCCAGCAAAACCACCAACTAAAGTATGTGACGAACTTGAAGGGATACCATACCACCACGTAAATAAATTCCAGGTGATCGCTGCTAAAAGTCCGGCGAGGATAACCTCGAGGGTAATGAAATTTTCTACAACCGTTTTAGCAATAGTGTTTGCAACTTTGTGATCTGTAAAGTAAAAGTAAGCAGCAAAATTAAAAAGTGCTGCCCAGAGTACCGCCTGAAATGGGGTAAGTACTTTTGTCGATACAACCGTTGCAATAGAATTGGCGGCATCGTGAAAGCCATTGATATAATCGAAACCGATAGCCAGTACAATTACGACGATCAATAAGGGTGTAAGCATTTCGTTGAATTTTAAGCGTTTTTAACCAATATAGATTCCAACACATTTGCTGCATCTTCACATTTATCTGTAGCCATTTCAAGTGTTTGAAGAACTTCTTTTTGCTTAATCAGTTCAATTGCATTGGTTTCAAATTCGAATAACCTTGCGATTGCGATATTACAAACATAATCCGCTTGATTTTCACCACTATTGATACGTACACAGGCATCAGCAATAACACGGATGTTCTTAAAGCTTCTCAGTTCTTTGATGGCTTTATCTAAATCTGTACACATTTCAACCAGTAATTCGGCCAGTTTAATCATGGCATCGCCGATATTCGTGATGTTATACAATTCTATATTACTTGCTGAAGCATGAATATAATCTGCAATATCATCCACCGCACTTGCCAATGCATGAATATCTTCCCTGTCGAAAGGTGTGATAAAGTTTTTGCTTAATTCTAAGAAGATAGAGTGCGTGATATCATCACCAACGTGCTCAAGGCGTTCAATCTCCTTTATATATTCTTTTCTTTTTTCCAGATCTTTTGTACTTAAAGCAAGAAAAAGTGCTTCTGAGATCTTCAATACATTACTTCCGGCTTGTTCAAACAGCGGTTGGAATTTTTTGTCTTTTGGTGTAAAGAACTTAAAAATATTATTCATGTTAACTATAAGATATGGTTACAAAAGTAGGATCGCAATGTTAAGTTAGTGTTAAGTGTTAACATAAAAGGAATATTTCTTTAAATCTTAACCGATTTTTTGAAGCGTAAACGCAAAAGTAGTTCCGATTTGGAGCGTACTTCTAACCGATATAATTTGCTGATGCGCTTCCAGGATATGTTTGACAATTGCCAGCCCAAGGCCAGTTCCGCCAACTTCTCTGGAACGGTGAGAATCAATTCTGTAGAATCTTTCAAATAACCTTGGCAGATGTTTTTCGTCGATGCCGATGCCATCATCTGTAACCTCAATCAGGTATTGATCATGCAATTCAAAAATCTTGATCGCTGTAGACCCGTTCTCTTTACCATACTTGATGGAGTTGGAGATCAGGTTAATCATCACCTGTCTTATTTTTTCCCGGTCGGCATTTACAAAAGCCGGGTGCATATACTTCTCTTTAAAAGACAGCTGAACCTTTCTTTTGCCCGCTTTGTCTTCCAGCGCTTCCATCACTTCTTTAGCCAGCAAAACAAAATCAAATTTCCGGTAATCAATAGGCACTTCACCAGATTCCAGCTTTGAAATCGCGTCCAGATCATTGATCAGGTAGCTTAAGCGTTCTACATTTTTCTCTGCCTTTTGTAAAAACTTAACAGCCATTTCCGGATCATCCAGCAAACAATCCTGTAAAGTCTCTATATAACCCTGAATCGCAAACAGCGGGGTTTTAAATTCGTGAGATACATTGGAAAGAAATTCTCTTCTGAACTGTTCTTGTTTTTTAAGCAGATCAATTTCCTGCTTTTTGGCACCGGCCCATTCTTTAACCTCATGTTCTACATCATTGATCGGATCAGTACTCACATATTCGCCCAATGCATCTTTCAGGTCTTTCCCTAATTTCAGATTATGGATCAGTTTATAGATTAGTTTGATCTTAGAATAGATATACTTTTCCAGCAGGTAATAAAACATGATAAAACTCGTCACAAACGAAACCGCAAAAGAGACGAGCATAAAATACCAGCTTTGCTGGAAATGGAAATTGACCAGCCCGATAGACAGGCCAACTGCGAGTGCAGTAATTAAAACCAGGACACTTAACTTCATAAGGGCAATTTACAAGATAATAATCAAACGGAATATTAAATTTAGAATTCAGGTTAATCCGGTTCGAATTGTTTTTCAGTGAGGTATTTCCAGTATCTTTTAGGTACATGCTGTACATGTAATTTCGTGTTTTTTCTGGCCTGAATATTTGTGCTTTTAAAATAGTCTTTCCAAAGTACAGCGTACAGGCCTTCCTTTTCCGAAACGATAGCATTTGCTATCCCTGTTGTTTTTTGCCGCTGGTTAAAATCTATATTGATTTCTTCCACTGTGCTCAGATCGTAAAATAAACCATAGTCTCTTTTCAGGTCATAAATGATCCATTGCTGATCCGCATACCGGTTTTTGAAATGGGTGGCAATTAAAGGCAATACATTAAAATCCGGATCTATTCCACAGTAATAAATACCGTCTGCATTGTGCTGAAACCGGATAAAAGCTTCCATTCTGTGTTTCTCCCGCTCTACTTTTTTAGCTATTTTACTTAAAGCCAGTACATAAGGATTGCCATAGTTATTTTCTATAGCTGCGCCTTCGGTAAATAGATAACAGGCAAACTCAAATAATGCAGTATACCCTTCTTCCAGTTCGGAGAGATACGTACAATAAAACTTCCGGAGTGTAGCTTTGGATAAATTAGCTTGCAAGCCCTTCCAAACCCGGTCGGCTTTTTCCCGCTCATTCACAATATGCAGGCAAGGCATAAAAGCATCTGGCTGGAAAGCAGCTTCAGTTTGCAGCTTTACCTGCCCGGGTTTGCGCTCAAACCAGTTAAAGACCGCAGATAACAATCCCTCAAAGCTTCCATCAAATACGTAGTTCTGCATTTAGAAAAGAATAAGCTGGCTGGTATCGTACTTCAGATATTTACTCTGACTTTCTGCCTGTATAAATGATTTAATCTGGCTTCCCTGGTAATCTTTTAACTGATAGGGGCTGTCGGCACATTTGATGAAATATTTAGCCCGGTTATAAGCTACTCCGATTTTTTTAAGCTGGTCTATCCGTAATTTTCCAAATTTACGGGCCTGTACAATTTTTTTTGCAGAGGTAACTCCGATTCCGGGAATCCGAAGGATGACTTTATAGGCCGCAACGTTAATATCTACCGGAAAATGCTGCAAGTTGCGTAAAGCCCAGCTTAATTTTGGATCGATGTCAATATCCAGGTGCGGATTCGCATCATTCAGCAATTCATTGACATGAAAACCGTAGAAGCGCATCAGCCAGTCTGTCTGATATAACCTGTTTTCTCTGATTAACGGGGGTTGAGAACCAATCATCGGAAGCCGGTTATCATAGCTAATCGGAATATAACCTGAATAGTAAACTCTTTTCAGCGAAAAATCTTTGTAAAACAGCGCTGCGGTCTGCATAATCTCCTTGTCAGTCTCGGGAGTTGCACCAATCACCATTTGTGTACTCTGACCCGCGGACACAAATTTGGGTGTACTTTTAATCAGCTTACGTTCTTCTTTAAACTGTACGATCTGATTTTTGATGAAGCCCAGCGGCTGGGTCACCTGCTGATGGGTTTTTTCAGGCGCCAGTAATTTAAGCCCACTTTCAGTAGGCATTTCCAGATTAATACTCATCCGGTCTGCATACATGCCTGCTTCCCTGATCAGTTCTTCACTCGCTCCGGGAATCGTTTTTAAATGGATATAGCCGTTAAAGCGCTCTTCCAGCCTGAGTTTTTTTACGACCCTAAGCAAACGTTCCATCGTAAAATCAGCATTCTTAAAAATCCCTGAACTTAAGAATAAACCTTCAATATAGTTTCTTCTGTAAAAGTTCATGGTCAGTTCTACCACTTCTTCTACAGTAAATGCAGCTCTTGTAATGTCATTGCTTTTTCTGGAAACGCAGTAAGCACAATCAAAAATACAATGATTGGTCAGCAGGATTTTCAGCAGCGAAACACATCTGCCATCCTCCGTATAAGTATGACAGATGCCAGAAGCATGGCTATTTCCCAAACCTTTATTATCATTTTTTCTATTTCCTCCGCTGGATGAACACGATACATCATATTTGGCGGCATCTGCCAGAATATTCAGCTTTTCTCTAAGACGTTCAGACATAATGCTATATTTACTAACAAATATAGCATTTAAATACTAATTATTTTAGCTTTCGCCTTCCCATTCCGAATAAAACTGATTCAGGTACAATTGCATGAACTGATGTCTTTGTTCAGCAAGCTCTTTTCCGGTCCTGGTTTTCATCAGGTCTTTTAAACGCAGCAGTTTTTCATAAAAGTGATTGATAGTTGGTGCTTCAGAATTTTTATAAGCTTCTTTACTCATATTTAGCTCAGGCTTGATTTCCGGATCATACAGCACCCTGTTTTTATATCCGCCATAAGTGAAGGCCCTGGCGATCCCGATTGCACCTATGGCATCTAAGCGGTCTGCATCCTGAACAATATCAAGTTCTCTGGAAGAGAATTCAATTTTCCCCAAATTTGCTTTGTAACTCAGATTTCTGATGATTTGCTGTACTTCCAGGATCACAGCTTCGCTAAGGCCAAGCGTGCGGAGAAAATTCCCGGCCAGCTGCGGACCGATTTCTTCATCACCGTTATTGAACTTGCTATCGGCAATATCATGCAATAAAGCAGCAAGGGTGACCAGAAGTAAATCTCCACCTTCTTTGGTATTTATACTTAAAGCAGTTTTATAAACCCTTTCGATATGAAACCAGTCATGACCAGCTTCTGCTCCCTGAAGGGTATCTTTTACAAAACTGATTGTTTTTTCTTTTATAAGATCAAAGTCCATTTGCATGAAACAAAGATATTATAATTCAAATTATTTCATTATTACTCTAAACGTACGCCACGGCTATGATCCATCGCAATTAACTCTGTCACCTTGACATCCAGTACAGATGCAATATGGAATAATCTTTCTACAGTAAGTTTGCTATAGCCCAATTCAATTTTGCTATAAGCATTTTGAGAAATTGTCAGCTTGGCCGCCAGATAATCCTGCGTATAATTCCTAAACTCTCTGACTTTTCTGATGTTAGTCGCTACAATTTCCGGTTTTAAATCCAGGAGGTCTTTCATAATCTAAATTAGTCGTGTTGACTAACTAACGTAAATGAAAAGTGTACGGATTTCGGATTTTAAAAAAAATATTCCTGGTGGTGGTTAGCCTGGAGTATTACCATAAAAAAAGACCTGTCCGAACCGGCCAGGTCTTTTGTATAGTATTAAAAAAATTGTTAATCTTCTGCTTTATGCTCCTTAGGCTGAGGTCTTTCTTCTTCAGCTCTGCGGGTACCATCATACAATTCATATTCCATCATACGGCAATCTAATTTACCATTGTAGAATTCAACTTTGCGTGATGCCTTTAATCCGATTTTTTTAGCCAGATCAGGGTTACCTGTAAAAATATAACCACTGTAACCTTTACAATCTTTCTTCAGGAAATCTCCGATACGTTTGTAAGTCAGTTCCAGCTGAGAGTGAACACCTAAGCGTTCTCCATACTCCGGATTAAATACCACAACACCTTTTCCACCTTCAGGAACCGGTGTATCTGCGAAATCGCAAACTTCAAAAGTAATCAGCGTATCTACACCAGCAGTCTGCGCATTTTTACGGCTGATATCAACCGCATCTTCAGATAAATCCGTTGCTACAATCTGTAAGTCTATATTTTTGATCACCTGTTCTTTAAGAATCCTGCGTTCAGCGAAGAATACTTCTTCATCATAACCCAGCACGTGCATAAAGCCATAGTTCATGCGGAATAAACCAGGTCTTCTGTTTGTCGCTAATAATGCAGCTTCAATTGCAAGCGTACCTGACCCGCACATCGGGTTGATAAATGGTGATTTCTGATCCCAGTTGGTGCTCATCACTACACCTGCGGCAAGCGCTTCCAGCATAGGTGCTTTTCCAGGAATTTTACGATAGCCGTGTTTCGCTAAAGTTTCTCCTGAAGTATCGATGAAAATATCTGCCTCATCGTCTTTCCAGTACAGGTGGACAACAGTTTTGTTCGCATCTGAACCTGAATTCGGACGCATCCCTTTCTTGTCTTTTATCCGGTCAACAATCGCATCTTTAACTTTCAGATTGGTGAAAAGCGGAGTAGTTATTGTTGGATTATCTACATTGGAAGTCACCGAAAAATACCCTGAAAAATCAATCAGATCTTCCCATGGCATATCTACCAGTTCACGGTATAATTCTTCTGGATTATTGACTTTAAAGCTATTTAAACAGTATAAGATCTGGCTGGCACATCTTAAGTTTAAATTCAGTTTAATACACTCTGTCAGTGTGATATTAAGCTCTACTCCCGTAGGGAAATCTCTTACGATTTCATAGCCAAGCGCTTTTACCTCTTCTACCAAATAAGGTGAAAGTCTTTTGTTACAGGTTAAAATAACCTTACTTTTGTTGTGGAAAACTTGCATAATTATTGTGCTAAGTTATCAATAATAATATAGAGATTTGAACTAGTCAATAGAATAAAAGAGTTATTGTTATGGAATTAAAAGGAAAAGTGCACGAAATCGGTGCATTACAGCAGGTGAGTGAGACTTTTAAAAAGCGTGATCTCATTATCGAATATGCAGAAAACCCAACTTATCCTGAATATATCAGGTTCGAGGCTTTACAAGATAAAACTGCTTTATTTGATAGCTTGAAAACCGGTGATGATGTTGAAGTTTCATTCAATCTGCGCGGTCGTCCGTGGACAGATAAAATGGGAAAGGTTTCTTATTTTAATAGTTTAGTAGTTTGGCGTATCAATGCACTGACGAACAGTGGTGCAGCGGCTTCAACTCCACAATATGCTCCTCCTGCGGATTTAAACAGCGCACCAGGTGAGGAAGATGATCTGCCATTCTAAACCTCTTTTCAGAAGAATGAAATGGTATAAAAATGCCGGGAATTATTTCCCGGCATTTTTTTTTGGACAGGAATTTGAACCTTACGTGTTAAATTTTGTTAAAATAGAACTTATTGCCTCAGTCTATGCTTATTTTTGACTTTCGAGAATGAAAAAGAGAAGTCTTTGGTTAATCACCGCCCTCATGACCATAGCTCTGCTTGGCGTGTTTGTAATGCAGTTGTATTACATCAGGGAAGCCTACAGACTTAAATCTCAGCTTTTCGAGCAGGAAGTTAACCAGGTGCTAAGCGCGGTTGCAGACAAAGTACAACGTTTAAATGCGGTAAATCATATCAATAAAAAAGATCTGGAATGGCGTATAAAGATGGAAAATCAACGTCGTGACCGTACCCGCCGGCTGATTGACCTGGATCAGAACTACAAAGAATTAGAAAGAAAAAGAAAATACGATCAGCGCAAGCAGATGATTGATGAACTCAATTATCAGGATGAGATGATCCGGAAAATGTACCTGAGTCCTACTATAATTTCTGAAGCCGACTTTTATGCACTGGAAAACAGGGCAACAACGCCATTGAATGTTGATGTGAACGTCGGTTTTGATGCCAATCTGAATATGATTGGAAGTAATGTACAGAAAACTTTCAGGCTTGGTTCTGTTAAAACGTTTGATATAGAACCCAAAAAATTACCAGACAGTATTCGTTATCTCGTTTACAGCCGCTATGACAGCAGGCCTTTAAGAGTCTCTTTGCCCAGCCTGAATGGAGACATGCGGCTAAAATTCAAGGTAGAAGATGAGATTGCCAACAGGCGGAGAAATCATGCTTTGAAGGAATTACAGGCAGATACTGTCCGCTTACTTGATGAAGGCAGTTTTAATGTCATCGAAGCTGCTGCTAAAGAAATGAGCCAGCTGGACATCCCATTGGCACAGCGTGTTTCGAAAGGGACGCTGGATACTTTACTCCGTGCAGAACTGGCGAATAAAAATATCAATCTTGCTTATGATTTCTGGTTGAAAAGCCTGGTTAGTGACCGGTTGGTCTTCCGTAAAATATCTTCGCTGCGGGGAGAGATTTTACCTGCCAATACTTATAAAACGGCTCTTTTTAGCAATGATGTATTGAGAGATCCCGGTATGTTATATATTAATTTTCCGAACAAAAGTGCTGCTATTTTTAATAACCTGAGTGTAACGATGGCCTCTTCTGCCGGTTTATTGATTGTACTGATTTCTATTTTCTCTTATACGCTTTATGCGATATTAAGGCAGAAAAAAATCGCGGAGATGAAGAGCGATTTCATCAACAATATGACCCATGAATTCAAGACTCCGGTATCTACCATCATGATTGCCAGTGAAGCGCTTAGAGACCCCGAAATTCAGGAAGACAAGTCGCGTATAAGCAGACTTGCAGGAATTATATATGATGAAAATGTGCGCCTGGGTAATCATATTGAGCGTGTGCTGAGTATTGCAAGGCTGGATAAAAAGGAATTGAAGCTGGAAACTGAAGATGTAGAGATGAACAGCCTGATTGCTGCCGTAGCAGACAGTATGAGTCTTCAGCTACAGAAAAAAGAAGCGACGCTGACTTTAAATCTAAACGCGTCCAACGCATTAGTGACAGGGGATGAGCTGCATTTATCAAATGTAATTTATAACTTAATAGACAATGCGAACAAATACAGTATTGATCCGCCTCAGATTACTTTAAGTACAAAGAACGCTGGTAAATGTCTTTATATAGACATCGAGGATAAAGGGATCGGAATGACAAAAGAACAATGCAAACGTGCTTTTGACCAGTTTTACAGAGTGCCTACCGGAAATTTACACGATGTAAAAGGATTTGGGCTCGGTTTAAATTACGTTCAGGATATTATTACCCAGATGAACGGGACAATCAAGTTGAAGAGTGAAAAGGATAAAGGAACAATATTTGAAATAATTATACCCCTAAAATAACGCAATATTACTTATGAAAATTCTATTGGTAGAAGATGATCCTAATCTTGGAATGCTGCTTCAGGACTATTTACAGCTAAAGGGTAAATTCGATGTAGTATTATGTGTTGATGGTGAAGAAGGACTCCGTGCTTTCAATAAACAAGCTTTCGATTTATGTATCCTCGATGTGATGATGCCTAAAAAGGATGGTTTTGCTTTGGGTAAGGAAATCAGGAAGGTCAATGAAAATATCCCTATTATTTTTGCGACGGCAAAAGCTATGATGGAAGATAAAGCCTCTGCTTATGATTTGGGAGGTGATGATTACATTACAAAACCTTTCCGTATTGAAGAACTGTTACTTAGAATTAATGCTTTACTGAAGCGCGTATCTGCTAAGGAAACCAAAGTTGCTGCACCTGTTCAGTCTCAGTTTCAGATTGGTAGTTATACTTTTGATTATACGACACAGCTGATTCAGCATAACGGACAGCAGCAAAAACTTTCGACCAAGGAAGCCGAGTTGTTACAATTGCTCTGCTTAAAACAAAATGCAGTGCTTACCCGCGAAGAAGCTTTGCTAAGTATCTGGCATGATGATAACTACTTTAATGGGCGAAGCATGGACGTGTTCCTGAGCAAACTCCGTAAATACTTAAAAGAAGATCCGAAAGTGGAAATTCTGAATGTGCATGGTAAGGGCTATAAACTTTTGATTAATTAGTAAATAATATTTTTATTAAAAAGCCATTTTCCGGATAGGAAGATGGCTTTTTTTTGTTTAGTAATAATTCGTTTGGATTTAAAGACTAATTATTTAAATTAGAGTTATATTATTTAATCTAAAATAACGCTCATGAAAAAAAGAAATCTACTCTTAATGGTCGGTTTATTGACTATTGGTTTTATTTCCTGCCAAAAAAAGGAAAGTTCTAAAACGGTTGATACGAATACTGAAATATCCGCTTCAGTTAAGTCAAAAATTAATAAACTAGGCTTTAGTGCTGCTGGAGCTCAAAAGGTTCCAGGAGGCTATGTAGTGGAAGGTGATATCCTTTTGACGGAAAAAATACTGGATGAGAACCCGACGACAAACCTTTTAAATATTGCTAAAACAGAACACTACAGGACTACCAATGTGGTAAAAGGCATACAACGTGTTTTTACGATATCAGTATCAAATTTACCAGCTGTTTATAGTGATGCAACAGATTTAATGATTGAAAGATATAATCAGCTTGGTCTGAGAATCTCTTTCCAACGTGCAAATACCGGTACAATAGGGGACATTAATGTTGTTGGATTTAATCAGGGCCCGAGTGGTGGTCAGATTGTTCTGGGGTCTTCTGGTTTTCCAACGGCAGCAGGGCAACCCTTTAATGAGATCAGAATGAATACCAACGAGGCTGCATATGGCACAAATCCGGAATTGTTAAATCTGGCTTCAGTATTGCAGCATGAAGTTGGTCACACGATTGGTTTGCGCCATACTGATCTGGCAAACAGAGCTTACAGTTGTGGCGGGCAGGCCGTCAATGAAGGAGCTTCTACCGTTGGGGCTATATTTATACCAGGTACGCCTTCTGGTCCTGAAGCAGGATCATTTATGCTGGCCTGTTTAAATGGTGGAAACAGAACTTTTAATAGTAATGATATTGTGGCATTGAAATATTTGTATGGGACTACTACGCCAAGTATTTATGGATCTGGCAGCGGTTACAGAGGACAGGATTATTCATTTACTGTATATGGATCAGTATTAGGTGATACTTTTGCCTGGACCGTAACTAGTAACGCTGCAACAATTACCAGTGGTCAGAATACAGAAACTTTGAATGTTATTTTAAAGAATATTGCCGGTACTGCTCCTTATAGTTACACTGCCAGCGTTTTAATAACGAGTCTGGATGGGACAACCAGAACTGCTACTTTTAATGCAGTATCTAAATACTGTGGTAATTGCCCGCTTAATTAGGCAAATGTTTATTGTTAAATCAGTATGGGCCCGGTATTTTACCAGGCCCATACTGATTTAACAATAAACTACCACGACTGATTAATTAGTTTCTGGAAAGCTTTAGTACCTTTGCTTTTCAACAACGGTGCAAAATATGAGTGAATACAATCCTGCTGAGATAGCGGCTAAATTTATCAACTATACTTCAAGGCACATTTTCCTGACAGGGAAGGCGGGAACCGGGAAGACTACATTTTTGAGGAATTTAATTGAGCTAACCCATAAAAAAGCGGTTATTGTGGCGCCCACTGGGATTGCTGCGATTAATGCTGCCGGGGTAACCATCCATTCATTATTTCAGCTTCCGTTTGGGACTTATCTGCCAAAACAGCCTGCGGTTGAACCGGTCAATCAACAGTACAATACACCAAGATCTATTGTTCGTCATTTACAGATGAACACCACCAAAAGAAGAATATTTCAGGACCTTGAATTACTGATCATCGATGAGGTGAGTATGCTGCGCGCCGATTTACTGGATGCGATTGATATGGTACTGCGTTATATCAGAAAGAACAATGCCAGCTTTGGAGGGGTACAGGTCTTGTTTATTGGAGATCTTCACCAGTTACCTCCGGTTGTCAAATCCAATGAGTGGCAGCTTTTAGGAGAGTTTTATAAGAGTGTTTATTTCTTTGACGCACATGCGTTGTATCACAATCCTCCGGTATATATTGAATTGGAGAAAATCTACAGACAAGCAGATTCTGTGTTCATCGATCTGCTAAATAACCTCAGAAATAATGAAATTACAGCAGAGAATATCACTCTGCTGGAAAAATATTATAAAGCTGGTTTTGAGCCGGCGAAAGACGACAAATATATCACCCTGACTACCCATAACCAGCGTGCAGATACTTTAAATAAAAAGAGTCTGGAGGAGCTTGGCGGGAAGTCTTATTTCTTCAAGGCCACCGTAGAAGATGAGTTTTCTGAAAACTCTTATCCGGCCGAACATCTGCTGGAATTAAAACTCGGTGCCCAGATCATGTTTATCAAAAATGATCAGAGTGGTGACCGCCGTTATTTTAATGGAAAAATAGCCACTGTTATTCGTCTGGGAGAGGATGGGATAGAGGTAGAAACAGAAGGGGAGAGAGAAAAAATTATCCTGGAGAAATTTACCTGGAAAAATATAAGGTACAGCAATCATAAGGTGACCAATGAGATCGAAGAAGAGGTGATTGGTAAGTTTATCCAGTACCCGATTAAATTGGCATGGGCGATTACAGTACATAAAAGCCAGGGTTTAACATTTGATAAAGCCATCATTGATATCGGGAATGCTTTTGCACCCGGACAGATTTATGTAGCCTTGTCACGTCTGCGGTCACTGGATGGATTAGTACTGACCTCCCAGATTTCAAGGACAGGAATCAGGCAGGATCAGAATGTAGCGCTGTTTTCTAAAAACAAACAGCAGGAGGAAGAGTTGAAGGAACAGATTACGCAGGAGAGCCAGGTTTTCCTGAAAAGCTACCTGATCACTTGTTTTGATTTAACACCGCTTGATAATTACGTTTATGAGCATGTGCATTCTTACAGTAAAGACATCAATAAATCTTCCAAACAAAAGCATGTCAAATGGGCTCAGCTCTTACTAAAGGATTTGAGTGAAATCAAGGCTAACGCAAATAAATTCCTCGCACAGCTTCAGCGCTTATGCAATGACCAGTCTGCTGAAGGATTAGCTAACCTGCTGGTGAGGACTACAGCCGCCGAGAATTATTTTAATCCGTTGATCCTGGATCTTTCCAGACGTATTTTTGAACGGATGGAATTGGTGAAACAGGATAAGCAGGTCACCGCCTTCCTGACTGAGTTACTGGAAATGGAATCGTTATTTTACGAGCAATTCAAAAAGATAAGAAAAGCCACCGGGTTATTACAGGCTACGATTAACGGCACGGATTTCACGAAAACAGATGTTGGTTTTTTATTGAATCAGAAAGAGCGCGAAGCACAGATGAAATCGGTCTATGCAATGCCTAATAAGCTGGACTTTACAGCCAAAAAGGAGAGAACGAAAAAAACAGCAACCCCTAAAGCGCCAAAAGAAGATACAAAAGTTGTTTCTCTGGAGCTTTTTTTAAAAGGGAAAACTATTCTGGAAATTGCTGAAGAGCGGAAAATGGTGATAGGCACTATAGAAGGGCACTTAGCACATTACGTGGCTTTACAGGAGATTTCTGCAAAAGATATTTTGGGCCGTAAAAAGCTGGACAATATTCTTGAAGCCATCAGGGATTTAAAAACAATGAGCCTGGCGCCCATCAGAGATCATCTGGGCAAGAGCTTTACTTTTGGGGAAATCAAGATAGGCATTGCTGCCCATCTGGCTGAAAACTAGATGTGTTTAATATTTCCTTCGAAAACAAGCTCTGCCGGGCCGCATAAAAACACTTTGGTAAATTCCTGTCCGTCATAGTGAAAGCCAACACGAAGGTTCCCGCCGAGTACTTCTATTTCGGTTACCTGACTGCCGGTTTTTCCATGATGTTTAGCTATAGCCAGTGCAACAGCAGTAACTCCGGTTCCGCACGCAAAAGTTTCGTCTTCTACACCGCGTTCAAAAGTGCGTACAAACAAATGGTCGCCCTTGTCTTCTACGAAATTTACATTAATCCCTTCTTTTTTGTAAGTCGTATTGTTACGGATTTTGCTGCCTTGTTTAAAGACATCCATTTCTTTCAGCGCGGTAACCTGTGCTACATAATGCGGAGAGCCTGTATTGAGCACATAAGCTTCTCCGTCCCTGCCAATTTGATGCACATTAATCATTTGCAGATCAACCCAGTTCCCTTTCTCTGAAATTTTGGCATAATGAGGGCCGTCAACTGCCAGAAAGTTAGTTTGCGTATCTATGATTCCTAAGTGTTTAGCGAAGGCGACAATACATCTTCCCCCGTTTCCGCACATACTGCTCAGGTTTCCGTCTGCATTGAAATAAATCATTTCGAAATCGTATTCTGAGTGGTTCTGAAGCAGCATCAAACCGTCTGCGCCAACGCCAAAACGCCTGTCACACAGTTGGTGGACAATATTATTATCCTTATATTGAAATGTTTGGCTGCGGTTATCAATTAAGACAAAATCATTGCCTGCACCCTGGTATTTATAGAAATGTGGTTTTAACGGATCGGTGGGTTTGGTATTTAACATTTTTTAACAATTAAGGGATGCTTCGGTGACACAAATATCGTTGTATTGGTATTAACTTTGAGTAATACGAACAAAGAAACACACACACAAATGAAACCTGCATGAGTTTGAATGCTCAAATTACTGAATAAAGTTAGGCCCATGCAAGCTTCGATACCATTAAATACATAAATTAACAAACTGATGAAAAAAATAGCATTAATAGTTTTAGCTGCATTCATTGGAGGTGCAGTAGCAATTGGCGGTTATAAAATGTTTGAACGCAGTTCAAACGGAATGACACTAACTGAAAAGCAAAATGTTCTTTTTGCAAGTAACCCATCAAAAATTTCTTCAACGGGGGCAGTTGACTTCGTTCAGGCTGCAGCTGCGGTTTCCCCGGCAGTAGTACATATCAGAACAACTTTTAAAGCAGAAGGTTCAGACGGAGGAGGCTCAGGCTCTCCGATGGATATGATGGAAGAATTCTTCGGTGGCCGTGGTGGCAGAAGATCACGTGCACCAAGGGCAGCTTCGGGTTCGGGTGTGATCTTAACGCCTGATGGTTATATCGTAACGAACAATCACGTGGTAGATAACGCAGACAAGATTCAGGTCGTTCTTTCAGACCGCCGCAAAGTAGAAGCTAAGGTGATTGGCAGAGACCCGAATACGGATCTTGCTTTAATCAAAGTAGATGCTTCGGACTTACCAGTAGTAAAAATGGGTAACTCTGATAATGTTCAGGTAGGAGAATGGGTATTGGCTGTGGGCTTCCCATTAGATCTGCAAACTACAGTAACTGCTGGTATTGTCAGTGCTAAATCCCGCGCAATCGGTATTTTAAACAGAGATCAGCAGCCTACTGAAGAAGAATATGAAGAATACCAGCGTACTGGTAAAGCACCTGCAAGAACAAACAGTGCAATTGAATCGTACATTCAAACTGATGCAGCTATTAATCCTGGAAACAGTGGGGGTGCGTTAGTAAATGCAAACGGTGAGCTGATTGGAATAAATGCGGCGATCGCTTCTCAGACAGGTACGAATGAAGGATATGGATTTGCTATTCCTGTAAACCTTGCTAAAAAGATCTTAGAAGATTTTAAAAAATACGGTAGTGTAAAACGCGGTTATGTAGGTGTTACTTTCCAGGAATTGAATGCTGATGCAGCAGAAAACCTGAAGATCAGTGATGTCTCAGGTCTGTATGTAAATGATGTGATGCCAAATGGTGGTGGCGCAGCAGCAGGAATTAAAAAAGGGGATATCATCAAAAAAGTAGAAGGCAGAGAGGTTTTTGCTTCTCCGGATCTTCAGGAAAAAATTGGTCGTATGAGCCCTGGTGATAAAGTGCAGCTGACGATTTCAAGAGATGGAAAAGAGCAGAATGTAAACGTTACTTTGAAAGGTGATGAAAGCTTAAATAAAGCAAAAACTGTACTTGCTGCAAAAACTACAGGGACAACGATGAGTAAACTGGGTGCTTCATTTGCACCGGCATCGCCAGCAATCAAAGCTAAGTTTGGTGCTAAAAACGGAGTTGTAGTGACTGCTGTTGAGCCAGGTAAGGCATTTGATAACCTGGATATCCCTAAAGGATTGTTAGTAACCAGTATCAATGGTAAACCAGTAAACAGCGCGAAAGATGTGGAGGCTGCCTTGCCAACTTCTAAAAACGGAAAGACTACTGTAGCGGGAATCGGACCTAACGGAAATTACACTTTCAGCTTTAACTAAAGTATCAGATTTTAAAGGTTTAATGACGGGGAGCAATCACAATTGCTTCCCGTTTTTTTATGCCCTCTTGTTCGTGTAATTTGCACAATAACCCCCTAAAACCATAAAACTTAGAACGTTTCTAAATAGTTTATTTATTGATTTTAACTGGAATTCTTGTATAAATTAAGTCATTTATTAAATACTTTTGCAGGAATAGAACTCAAAAATATAAATCTAATGGCTAGTTTCGGAAACGCTTTTTCCTCGTCTATAGGAAAAAAACTAATAATGGGTATCACCGGCCTGTTTCTTATTTTATTTCTAATTGTGCATTGCTTTATCAATTCGTTGATATTTCTGAATGACGGTGGATTAACATTCAATCTTGGTGCCCACTTCATGGCTACAAACTGGTTAATCAGAGGGTCAGAAGTTATACTGATGGTTGGTTTGCTTTTACACATTGTACAGGGCCTTCGTCTGACTTTTCAGAATCAGGCTTCCCGTCCGGTAAAATATGCAGTGAATGATGGAAATGCAAATAGTAAATGGTACTCCCGCTCAATGGGATTATTAGGAACATTATTGTTAATCTTTCTGATTGTGCATTTATCTAATTTCTGGGTAGTATCTCGTTTTACAGGTATCCCAACAACAGATTCAAATGGACATGAAGATTTGTACGCAGTAATGAGAGAGACTTTTCAAAATGTTTGGATCGTGGTTTTATATGTCCTTGCAATGGCATCCTTAGCTTACCATTTATTACACGGTTTTGCTTCTGCATTCCAGACCTTAGGATGGAACCACAAGAAGTATAGTCCGCTTATCAAAGGATTCGGTGTATGGTATTCGATTATCATTGCCTTACTTTTTGCAGCTATGCCTATTGCAGTGCATACAGGACTTATTAAATAAAATTTCGAACGTATAAAACGCTAAATAAAATGGCAGATTTTAATGCAAATATACCGGAAGGGGAACTGACCGTGAAATGGACTAAACTGAGGTCTTCAATGCCTCTGGTTAATCCGGCGAATAAAAGAAGTATAGAAATTGTAGTAGTAGGTTCAGGACTTGCAGGCGCTTCGGCAGCAGCAACCCTTGCCGAAATGGGATATAAAGTTAAATGTTTTTGTTTCCAGGATTCACCAAGAAGAGCGCACTCTATTGCGGCTCAGGGCGGTATCAATGCAGCAAAAAATTATCAGAATGATGGTGACAGTGTTTACCGTTTATTCTACGATACGATTAAAGGTGGTGATTACCGCGCCCGTGAAGCTAACGTTCACCGTTTAGCTGAAGTAAGTGCGAATATCATTGACCAGTGTGTGGCTCAGGGAGTTCCTTTAGCGAGAGAGTATGGTGGATTACTGGATAACCGTTCATTCGGTGGTACCCAGGTTCAGCGTACCTTTTATGCTGCCGGACAAACTGGTCAGCAATTGCTATTAGGCGCTTACAGTGCTTTAGAGCGTCAGATTGGTATGGGTAAAGTCGAGATGTTTACCCGTCACGAAATGCTTGAAGTTGTTAAAATTGAAGGTAAAGCACGTGGTATTATTGCCCGTAACTTAATTACAGGTGAACTGGAACGTCACTTCGGTCATGCGGTATTATTAGGAACTGGTGGTTACGGAAACGTATTCTATCTTTCTACCAATGCAATGGGAAGTAACGTGACTGCTGCCTGGAAAGCACACAAAAAAGGAGCTTTCTTTGGTAATCCTTGTTTTACCCAGATCCACCCTACGTGTATCCCGGTATCGGGAGATCACCAATCGAAATTAACCCTGATGTCTGAGTCATTGCGTAATGACGGACGTATCTGGGTTCCTAAGAAAAAAGACGATCAGCGTAAAGCAACAGATATTCCTGAAGAGGAAAGAGATTATTATTTAGAGCGTCGTTATCCTGCTTTCGGTAACCTTGTTCCACGTGACGTGGCTTCAAGAGCTGCCAAAGAGCGTTGTGACGCTGGTTATGGTGTTGGTGTTTCTAAACTGGCTGTATACCTGGATTTCAAAGCAAATACAGAGCGTTACGGACGTATTGAAGCTTCAGTACACAATATCCACAATCCGGATAAAGAAACTTGCATGCGCTTAGGCCGTGAGGTGATCAAAGAGAAATACGGAAACTTGTTTGACATGTACAAACAAATTACCGGTGAAGATCCTTATGATTTACCAATGCGTATTTATCCTGCAGTTCACTATACAATGGGTGGGCTATGGGTAGATTATAACCTGATGACTACTGTACCGGGTTTATATGCTTTAGGTGAAGCTAACTTCTCTGACCATGGTGCCAACCGTTTAGGTGCTTCTGCTTTAATGCAGGGACTTGCGGATGGTTACTTTGTAATCCCTTATACTATCGGTTCTTATATTTCTAAAGAATTAGCTACTAAAGCAATTCCTCTGGATCACCCTGCATTTGTGGAGGCAGAAGCTAGTGTTAAAGCTATCCTTGATAAATTCATCTCGATTAAAGGAACAAAATCTGTAGACTTCTTCCACAAGAAATTAGGTAAGATCATGTGGGAAAAATGTGGAATGGCCCGTAATGCAAAAGGACTTTCTGAAGCGATTTTAGAAATACAACAATTGCGTAAAGATTTCTGGTCTGATTTACGTGTTCCAGGTATAGCAGAAGAATTCAATCCTGAATTAGAGAAAGCTGGCCGTGTAGCTGACTTTATCGAGTTAGGTGAGCTGATGTGTATGGATGCATTGAACAGAAATGAATCATGCGGAGGTCACTTCAGAGAAGAATATCAGACTGAAGAAGGTGAAGCTTTAAGGGATGATGAAAACTATGCTTACGTATCTGCATGGGAATACAAGGATGATGTTAAGTTTGAACTTCATAAAGAGGAGTTGAAATTCGAGAACATCAAAATTGCACAAAGAAGTTATAAATAATCTAGTACTAAAATCTCAATACCATGAGTACAGGAAATATGAATTTAACGCTGAAAATCTGGCGTCAGAAGAATAACAAAGCCAAAGGTAATTTGGTAGACTACAAAATATCAGAAATTTCTCCTGATATGTCTTTCTTAGAAATGTTCGACGTTTTAAATGAGCAGCTAATTAATAAGGGTGAAGAGCCGGTAGTTTTCGACCATGATTGCAGAGAAGGTATTTGCGGTGCATGTTCAATGTATATTAACGGAAGACCACATGGACCAAAAGAAGGTATTACTACCTGTCAATTGCACATGCGTTCTTTCAAAGATGGCGATACCATTGTGGTAGAACCATGGAGAGCGAAGGCTTTTCCAGTGATTAAAGATTTAACGGTAGATCGTACTGCATTCGATAGAATTATTGCAGCAGGAGGGTTTATTTCAGTAAATACGGGTAATGCGCAAGATGCGAATGCATTGCCGATCCCTAAGTTCCAGGCAGATTTATCTTTCGAGGCTGCGGCTTGTATTGGTTGCGGTGCTTGTGTAGCTACTTGTAAAAATGCATCTGCGATGTTATTTACTTCAGCTAAGATTTCACAATTGGCGTTATTGCCTCAGGGTCAGCCAGAACGTTACCGTCGTGTACAGAGTATGGTTGCACAGATGGATGCTGAAGGATTTGGTAACTGTACCAATACCGGTGCTTGTGAGGCTGAATGCCCTAAAGGAATTTCTTTAGAGAATATTGCGAGAATGAACAGAGACTTTTATTCCGCAAAATTTGTTTCTGAGGAAGAAGTTTAATAGATTTAGACAACGAGACAAGGATTTAACACAGAACCCCGGCTATGATGGCAGGGGTTTTGTGTTAAATCCTTGTTTTTTATCCTTTCTTTTTGGTGGTAATCACAACTACTCCATTTTTTGCCGCCTCGCCATATTGTTTCAGCGCTTCCTCGCCTTTTAGGACATTCATGCTTTCAATGTCATTAGGGTTGACATTTTTGATTTCTGCCTGGTCGGTCAAACGTTTGCCATCCACCACATAAATTGGCTTTGGAGTAATATCAATACTTCCAATTTGCTTTTGTCCTTCTTCTTTTTTAACTTTTTCATTACTTAAGGTAAAGCCGATCGGCAGACTATATTGAACGCGTACAGGATTTTTACCATTATAGCCAGGAACCCATTTAGGTGATGATTTCAACACTCTGACTGCTTCTTCATCCAATCCTGATCCCAGCGCCCGGATTACTTTAATATCCGTAAGCCGTCCGTCTATTTCTACAATATAAGAAAGGAATACCTTACCCTGGACATTGTTCTTAAGCGCTTCTTCCGGATACTTAACACTCTTGGCGATGAACGTATAAAAATTGGCCATTCCACCTGGAAAAGATGGTGGAGTTGTGAGTGCGGCATAATCATAAACAGGCTCTTCTTTAACCTCGGCTGTTTGTTCATTTTTGGCAGATGCGCCGGTGATTGTGATTAAATTTAAAGCAGTATATCCTTTCAGCGGCTTAGTATCTTTGTTCTCTAAAGGTGTATTTGCTCCTTGGAGACGAAAGGCCACCGTAAGGCTATATTTGCCATTGTCCATCGATTTAAAGCCCTCAAATGCTGAAATGACCCTGATCACTTCTGCGTCACATCCTGAGCCCAGCTGCGTGCCTGCACCGATGTTTTTAAGCTCGCCATTTTGTAGTGTAAAGTTAATATGAACATTCCCTTGCAGCTGGCGCTGATAAGCTATAGCAGGGTATTTAATGCTTTTAGCTAAATAACTGTAAAGTAAAGTCCATTCGTTGGTTTGCTGTTTGCCTATATTGTTCGTATTACTGAGGGTTAAGGCTGTAATAATGGATTCTGGAGTTGAAATCGGAGCTTCTATCTTTTCAGCAACAATTTTCAGGTCTTCATTTTTACTGATCGCCGCTGAGGAGAATAATAAAGTAAGCGCGAACAGGGGTAAAAACAGACCATATTTTAATATTGCTGTTTTGGTAGAGCGTTGTTTATTTAGCATAATAATTCGTTTTTTAAGCATTGATTTATTGAAAAAACTATTGGTTAATACGTGCTGGTCAACTCCCATTGCCTGACTTAAAATCAGCAGGGCATAGCTTTCTTTGTCCCCTTGGAAACGGGCGGCTTCTTCATCGGCCAGGTATTCATGAATATGTTTTACTGTGGTTTTATAAGCATAAATAATAGGGTTGAACCAAACCAATGCGCCTATAAGTTCGAACAATAAGACATCGAAGCTATGGAGCTGGCGAATATGAATTTCTTCATGTTTTTGAATGGTGTTTAGTCCGGGAAGTGCAGGGTCTATCACTTTTTGTTTAAAGAATGAAAAGGCCATGCCTGTTGAATTCCCTTTCAGGAGTCTTTGTACTGCGAACAGTTGATAACCAAACTTGCAAAGGAAGAACAGGACACCTGTAAAGTAAATCCAGACCAGGAAAGCAATTAAGTTGAAATGTTGCCCCTGATCGGCTGATACGTTTCCCTGAGCCATCATCGTGAGTCCTTCTATGCTGATTTTAAGCTGTTGTGCGGCAGGTTGTCTGACAAACCACTCTGGTCTTAAAAATGGAATAACCAGAGAAAGCGTGCCCGAACCAATCAGGTAGATCCTGTTGAGTATAAAGTAGGTTTCTTTAGCCAGTAGCAAGCTGTAAAATGCGTAAAATATAACCAGGTATATGTTTACTTGCAGGAGGTAGTGGGCCCAGGTCATTTCGTTTTGTTTTTAAGTTTGCTGATCATTTTAAGAATTTCATCCACATCACTTACATCCATCTTTTCTTCCTTTACAAAAAAGGAGAACATGCTTTCTACTGAGTTTTCAAAGTAACCTCCGAGCAATTTCTCTGTGGCGTGGCGCTTATAATCTTCTTTCGATACCAGTGCGTGATACTGATGTGATTTCCCAAAGGCTTCATGTCCAATGAATCCTTTCACTTCCAATATCCTGATAATAGTAGATACTGTATTGTAGGCTGGTTTTGGTTCTGGTAGAAAATCCATCACGTCTTTGACGAACCCTTTCTCAATTTGCCAGACAATCTGCATGATTTGTTCTTCGGCTTTGGTCAGATCTTTAATTTCCATATGGCTTATATTCTATTGGTTAGGTTGAAACTAAAATATTAGTTATATAAATGTATGAACTAATATTTTAGTTTCAAAGAATAAAAGCAAAAAAAATAGTGACCATCCAATCACCATTTTTTTAACTATTAACTAAAAACTAAATTCTTGAGAAAAGGGCAGGATTATCTTCCCTGGTAAGCTGTAATTTTTGCAATTTCATTTGCAGCTTTAGCAGTAATTTCACTACCCCTGGTCATATTTGAAGGGTCTGTAAGGGCAAAAATCATCATGACAAAAACTGGAATCAACAATAATATAAAAGGAGAGACATTCGTTAACTTTTTCATGGTATAAGAGGCTATTTTATTTACTATATTATTTAAGGTGTTGATTTCTGATTGATATGAAACAGACAAGCTATTGTTTACAGTAGTGCCAGTGTATTGAAGAGATGCTGTTTTCATAATTGTTTCGTTTTGATGAAACAAATAGACTTATAAAATTAATCTTGTGAAAATGTATTATACCAAGTGGATATAATTATAGATCAACGGGTTATTTTGCCAATAAGCCGGGAATATCCTATTTTCGGGCGTTGGTAGAAAAAAAAAGCCAGTTCGTCGAAACCTATGGCTTAAAAACGTTACTTTCATTACTTTGAGCGGCCACTAAAGCTGGCTTCTGTTTAAACAATAAATTCTGATGAAGGATAAAAGAGCACTGATTGTACATTCTGTTTACTGGCTATTTCTAGGCCTGATTATGGCTTTGGTTATATTTCTCAATAGAGAGCAGATGACCAAGGAGTACATTCTGGTGAGTATATGCTATTTTTCCATTATCAATATTTCTATATTTTATATTAACTACACGCTTCTTATCCCCCAGCTGCTCAAAAAGTACTGGATTTATGTACTTTCCATTGTGGCCTTGATTGTGGTCATGATGTTTTTAAAAACGGGACTTGCTTTACTTTACCGGGATGTGATGCTGGAGCATACGAATCGTAAAACCGGGGTTACCACACACTCCGACCTCAACCTGTACATGATCAGTTCGGTATTTATCTCAGGATTCTTTATCATTTCCAGTTGTCTGATCAAGTTTATGCTGGACTGGTTTAGTAATATCCGTATTCAGCGCAGTCTGGAAACAGAGCGGAAAGACATGGAATTACAATTCTTAAAGTCGCAGCTTAATCCTCATTTCCTGTTCAATTCTTTAAATAATATCTATTCACTGGCCTATCAGAAATCTGATAAAACGGCTGATGCTATTTTAAAGCTGGCGGAAATTATGCGTTATATGATCTATGAAAGTAACGACAGCTGGGTAGCTTTGAGTAAAGAGATTGAATATGTACAAAGTTATATTGAGCTTCAGAAACTAAGATTTAAAAATGGTGCATCCGTGGAGATGACCCTGAATGGAGAAATCGATGATCAGCAGATTATTCCTTTAATCTTGATTTCCTTCGTGGAAAACGCTTTCAAACACGGGGTGGCGAACGATCCGAAAGACCCTATCCGTATTAATATCATTGCAAATCAGAAAATATTGCACTTCAGTATTACGAACAAGAAAAGTAATGGCAATAAAGATGAAGTAGGAGGAGTGGGGCTGAATAATGTGGAGCGCCGCTTACAATTACTTTATCCGGAAAGGTATAAGTTAAATATCGTAAATTCGGCTACCCACTATACCAGTGAGTTGATGCTTGACATATAAAAAGATAAAATTATTACAATGACACTAAAATGTATAGCTGTAGATGATGAGCCTTTAGCGCTTGATATCATTGAGGATTACGTCTCAAAAGTGCCCTTTCTGGAGCTGGTGACAAGAACTGAGAATGCCATTGAGGCTTTACAGCTTGTACAGGCGGGTGGAATAGACCTGGTATTTCTGGATATTCAGATGCCTGATCTGACGGGTATACAATTTCTTAAAATTGCCAACAACAAAGCTAAATACATCCTGACAACCGCTTACTCGCAATATGCACTCGAGAGTTATGATTTAAACGTATCTGACTATTTGCTGAAGCCTATTGCCTTTGATCGTTTTTATAAAGCTGTAGAAAAAGTTCATAACCAGCACAAAAATAATGCTGAAACAGTAGCTGTTCCCGCACCAGCACCGATGGCGGCTCCCGTGGCAGCGGCAATTCAGCCCGTTCAGGATTTTATCTTTGTGAAGACCGAGCATAAAATTCAGAAAATTGAGCTCAGCGATATCCTTTACATCGAAGGATTGAAAGACTACATTTCTATTTTCACAAAAAATGAAAGAGTGATCACCCTACAGAACATGAAGAAAATGGAAGAAACCCTGCCATCCAATCAGTTTATCAGGGTACATAAATCCTATATCATTGCGCTCGATAAGATTGAAAGCATAGAACGCAGCCGGATAACCATCTGCGGAAAGATTATCCCTATAGGAGACACCTATCGTGATGAATTTTTTAAACGAATAGAGAATAAAAATATCTAGGAGACACCTCAGATTATTGATTAACAGCCGGATTATTGATTCAGAAACTTTCTGATCGCCTGTTCGGCTGCCAGTGTTAATTCTTCCGGGTTTAGTCCTTCAGTTGGAACAGGTGGAAGAACAGTCCATCTGATCTTTTCTCCGCAACTTAGCGGAAAAGCCCCATACTGTACAATCTTCCATGAATTTTCAATTGCGATCGGCACAATAAGCGAATCAGGAGCCGCCTTCAATAAAGTGGCAATCCCCCCAACATGAAAAGGCTTCATCAAGCCATCCTTAGCCCTTGTACCCTCCGCAAAGATCATTGCTGACCAATTGTTTTCCTTCATTCTTCTGCCGAGCTTAATGATCTCAGAAACGGCCTGTTTACTATCCTTGCGATTAATATTTGCCCCACCCCCGTACTTTAGATTAAAAGAAATCGAAGGAATGCCCTTAGTCAGTTCAATCTTGGAAATAAACTTCACATGGTGCTTCTTCAAAAACCAGATAATCCCGGGAATATCATACATACTCTGGTGATTGGCCACAAAAATAATTGGTCTGTCAGCTGGCAGATCCTGTTGATTCACAAACGTGATTGAATTGCCTAAAAACACCTGGCAATAAGTAAGGAAAAAATTCAGGTAATCAACCGACACTTTATGCGCTTTATAACCAAAAAGGCGGAAGCATACCCATTGAATAGGCTGAAAAACAATCAGTGTCAGGAAAAAGAAGAGGTAAAATACGGGAGTCAGTATATATCCCAGAAATTTGTTCATATAATTCTATAGTTTGCCTTCGAGTAATAATATTTTGGTTTTCAACAAAGCTGCAACGCTCATGCTATCAGTAATTCTCCCATCCATAGCCATTTGATAAGCTTCCTCAAACGGTAACTTTCGTAAAACAAGCTCCTCCGTCTCTTCCGGTTCGGCTTCCCCCATGGTCAGGCCCCTTGCAATATAAATTATGGCCAGCTCATTGCTCACCGAATTTGATAAATGCATCCTTTGCACTTCCATCCATTCCGTAGCAATCAAACCCGTTTCCTCCTGTAACTCACGCTTGGCACTATCCAGCGGTGCTAACCCCAGTGGGCCACCCCCTTCCGGAATCTCCCAGCTATAAGCCTTGATCGGAAAACGGTACTGCCCCACAAGCCACGTATTCATGTCCTGATCCAGCGGTAAAATACCGATTGCATAATTCCTGAAATGGACTTCCCCATAAATGCCCTTTCCACCAGAAGGATTAAGAACCTGATGTTCCGTGACCCCAATCCAATTATTCTCATAAATCTTTTGGCTATCCAGAATAGTCCAGGGATTGTGATCTTCCATGTCCGCAAGTTACAAAATTTCTAAAAAGTATACCTAACCGTGAACCTAAACCCTAAAATCCCCTAACAATTTGCAAACTCAACTGTTTTACCAATAATCAACTAAACAATCAATCATATGTGGGGAGATCAACCATGGGATAATGACCGTGCCGCCGATTGGTACGGCGTAATGATGAAAAAAACAGGTCTGGCAGCTCACGTCCGGAAAACCCTGTCAGAAGAACATAAAGACAATACAGAAATACTCAGGGCTGCCGCATTTTGCCTCGTACAATTCGGCCGTATTTACATATGGCCAACCGAGGAACTTAAAGACGACCTTAAACTTGGAATAGCCGCACTAAAGCATGTCCTGGACGATGACGAATACTGTCACTCCATAGAAATCACTGTTGACATTCGCGCAGAACTCGCACAACTCGAAGAAAGATTAAACACTTACATCTGGTAATAAAGCCCAAAGTATTTTCTGAAAACACATCATATTAAGCTGTGTTTAAAATTAATCATTAGAAACAAAAAAGCCCCGGATGCGACCGAAGGCTAAACAACTTACTTAGTTACGCTTTTGCGAAGAAAAGGAGGCTTTACTAAGCATAACAACGCAAGTTAAATATAATTCCTTGTCATTTCTTCGAAAAAGATTCTCTAAAAGTACAAGAAGAAGTACATCTGAATTTTGTCCTGAAGATTTTGCTAAAAGCCCCGTCTAAAAGTATAAGAAAATGCACATCTGAATTTTGTCCTGAAGATTTTGCTAAAAGCCTTGTCTAAAAGTATAAGAAAAGGTATATCTGAATTTTATCCTAAAGATTTTGCTAAAAGTCCCGTCTAAAAGCATAAGAAAAGGTATATCTGAATTTTGTCCTGAAGATTTTGCTAAAAGTCCTGTCTAAAAGTATAAGAAAAGGTATATCTGAATTTTGTCCTAAAAGTTCCGTCTAAAAGTATAATAAGAGGTACATTTAAATCTTGTCCTAATAATTCTGCTAAAAGTCCTGTCTAAAAATGTAAGTGCAGGTTATATCTCAGGGTTTTCCTGATAGCTTGTCTAAATAAAAGTATTTCCTTTAAAAACCCTGCCAAACTATCCGCCATATTTCCCATGACGCAGAAGGAGGGCCTGAGCGCTATAGGTTTCTCCAAATAAATGATTTTTAATAAAAAAGTCAGCCCTGTATTTTGACAATATTTCTCTCTTCAGAGAAATCCGTCAAAATACAAGGCTGCTTTTTTATTAAAACCTGGTGGAGAACCCCCAGACGAAGCCCCCTTAAAAGGATCCTTCGTCAGGCTTACTATCCTGCTGCTCCACCTTTTTACCCTTCTTCATAAAACTAGTTTTCCCGAACCTGTAAGAGAACGTCAAATTCCCCATAGGCCCCTGCTGATACCTTTGAAAATCAACAATAGAATTCGCATCCTGCGTCAGCATCCCAAACTTTCTCGTATTAAAAATATCCCTCACATTGAAACTAAGAGAAGCCTTTCTTCCTTTAAAATCATACTTCGCGCCACCATCAACACCATACATCGCCTTTCTCGTACCCTGTGCCAACACCTGCGAAGAATTATAATCCGCCCTTACCTGCAACGTAATACTATGCGGTAACACAAAATTATTCGTCAGATTCGCATTCCAGCTGAACCCAGAATTACCCTGGATACCAAAAGCCGGAACCCCGTCAATCTTACTATGATAAACATTCAGATTCCCGGTAAAATTCCACACCTTCAGCGCATCCACCTTTGCAATAAACTCCAAACCACTCGAAAGATCCTTCGTTAAATTCTCAGGCGTTGTGATAATTACCCCATCCGCATCAGGCACAGACCTTACCCTTTGAATCAAATCATTCGTCTGTCTCAAATAAACACTCGAAATCAAAGTCACCTTAGGCCAGAACTTGCTATAACCAAGCTCAAAAGAATGCACATCCTCCGGCAACAAATTCGGATTACCCTTGCGCCAGTTCAGCGGATCAGAATAATCAATAAACGGGTTCGTATCCCACGGTCTCGGTCTGTTTACCCTTCTCGTATAACTCAGCTGAATCTGCTGCTCACCAGTAAACTTCTGCGTTAAATAAACACTCGGATATAACCTTTTATAAGCAATCCTTGCAGGCGCAGTCGCAAACACACCCGACTGATCATACCCACCAGAATTCGTATTCAGCAACGCATCCTCAGCCCTTAACCCAAGCTGATAACCAAAATTCTTAATCTGGTTCTGATAATTTAAATAAATCGCATGCACCTGATCCTTACTATCAAAATCATTCGACAAAGGAAGATTATCCACATAAGCACCCGAAACATTATCAAACCTTTTGGCTACCGTATTTGCATCAGAATACCTGATCTGGCTTCTATATCCAGTCTCAATCTTTCCTGATTTCCCTAAAGGCATCGTATAATCCAGCTGGATATTATAATTCTTGTTCGTTCCATCATTCGTATTGTTCAGTATATCCGCAGCTGACGAAGCAGGGACCCCATTCACACTATAAACCGAAGTATTATAAACCTGGAAATTATCATTCGTGCCCGTAGAATAGCCAAAATTGAAAGTCAGCTCCTGGTTCGGCTTAAACTTATGGCTGTAATCTAAATTTAAATCATAACTATGACCACTTCCATCATTCGTATTTACCCTTTTGCTGAATTCCAGAGGAACCCTTCCGGCCGCATACTTATTAATATCCAAAAACTCCGTACGGTCATTAATCCTGCTATTGAACCCGCCCGAAAAACTTAAAATATCCTTGTCCGTCAAATAATAATCTAATCCAGTCTTTAAATTGTGGGTTTTATCAACCGACCCCCATTTGCTCAGCTGATCCGCATAAGCCAGAGAATCCTTGCGCGTCAGGTACTGGATATTATTATAACCACCACCTGGGCGGCTACCATACCGGTACCCATAATTTCCATAAATATTAATCTTCTTATTCTGGAAACTTAAACTCACATTTCCATTGTAATTATCTCTGTTTCCAGCCGTTAAAGCTACATTTCCATTGAAACCTAACTTCGTGTTTTTCTTCAGAACGATGTTAATAATACCAGACTGTCCCTCCGCATCATACTTTGACGACGGATTTGTGATCACCTCTACCGTCTCAATTGAACTCGCCGGAATAGAAGCCAGTACCTGTGCAATATCTCCGCCCGCAATTAAAGACGGTTTGCCATCAATTAATACCTTTACTCCAGTAGAACCCCTTAAACTCACATTTCCATCCACATCAATCTGTACAGAAGGTACATTCTGTAATAAATCACTGGCAGAACCGCCCTCACTCACCAGACTTTGCTCTACCGAGAAAACCTTTTTGTCAATACCCAGCTGTATAGGGCTTTTCTTTCCTGAAATTGTGACCTCACTTAATACATTGCCCTTGGAAGCCTTCATTTTTATCGTGCCCAGGTTAATGATCCGCTGATTTTTAGTGATTGCTACAGAGTCCCTGACCATGGTCTGATAACCCACATAGCTGATCTTAAAAGTGAAAACTCCCGCAGGAATATCATTCATCAGCAAAGCGCCATCAGCATCAGTTTGCGCAACCTTAACAGTCGCTTTCGTTTTTCTGTTAATTAATATTGCTGTGGCGAAAGGAACTGTTTCATTATTTTGGATGTCTACTACTTTTCCAGTAAGTTTACCAGTAGCAGGAGTTTGTGCATTTAGTTGAAAAATTGTGGTACAAATAGTGAAAGTTACGAATAGAAACTTTGCGCAATAGTTCTTCATTTAGAATAGTCTGTGTTTAGTTTTTTTTATAGCGGCAAAGTAACGGCCTGAGAGTGAGAAAAAAGGGGGGTAACTATTTTATTACAACGCGATTATGAGTAATTACAGTAATATTTTTGTGAATGAAGGATTAACTTATTCCAAGTATAGGGATTTGATAGATTCTCTTCTTAAAAGCAATAAAACAACGGGCGCCGATCATAGCGAAGCCATGCTGCACTACAGCAAAATGAATGTACAGCGAATGAGCAGGGTCGATAAGACCGGCGTGCTCAATGAAGCTTTTATAGCAGCCATTAAAAAGCTGGAAAAAAGCTATCAGCTGCTGGTAATTTCCGAAGGATGGTGTGGAGATGCCGCGCAGATCGTTCCCTTATTTGAGAAAATGGTAGAATTTGCACCAGAGAAATTTGCGTTGCGTTTTGTGCTCAGAGATCAAAATCTGCCGCTGATAGACGCACACCTCACTCACGGAGGGCGGGCTATTCCAGTTTTACTCTTGCTGGATGCGAACGGCGGATTGATTTCCAAATGGGGGCCAAGGCCAGAAGTGCTGCAACACCTGTTAGGAGAATGGAAAAAGGAAACCTCTGATATGTTTGAACTTGCAGAGCGCTTGCACCTGTGGTATGCTAAAGATAGAACACAAACGACTCAGCTGGAGCTGACCGCATTGATCAGCAGCCTGGAAAACTAGTCTACAGTTACCGTTAACCCTTCCTGCTGAAGGATTTTACGGTAGACTTCCATTTCAGTGAAAGAACCTTCCAGTACAGCACACTTACCTTTATTATGCACTTCCCAGGCAATTTTCTCTGCCTGCGACTCTGTATAATCAAGATATTTTGTCATACAATAGATTACATGATCAAAAGTATTTACATCATCATTCCATAAAATCAGCCGATGCGAGGTTTTAAGGGAGGTTAAAATCTCTTCCAGTGTAAATGTTTCTTCCTTTGTTTCTGTTGACATGATACAAAAATAAACTATTCTTAAAATAAGAGCGTGTTTAATTTACAATTTTAAACACGCTCCTATTGATATTAAACTATTTTAGCTGAATCAGGCCGGATCAGCTGCCTTTAGCTGATCTTGTCATTTGTTCAAACGCATCCCACATCTCACCAGGAATAGCTTCCAGCCCATTAAACTGGCCGGCGCCCTGTAACCACTCCCCACCATCTATACTGATCACTTCTCCATTGATATACCCTGAAAAATCACTCACCAGGAATGCAGCAAGGTTTGCCAGCTCCTGATGTTCTCCAACACGTTTCAGTGGAACACGGTTTTTGAAATCGAACTTTTCTGCCAGATCTCCCGGAAGCAAACGTTCCCATGCTCCTTTAGTTGGAAAAGGACCAGGCGCAATTGCATTCGTTCTGATGCCATATTTTCCCCACTCCACCGCAAGAGAACGCGTCATTGCCAGTACACCACCCTTGGCACAGGCCGAAGGCACCACAAAAGCTGAACCCGTAAAAGCGTAAGTTGTTACAATGTTTAAAATGCTTGCCGCCTGTTTCTCTTTGATCCAGTGTTTACCAAAGGCAAGCGTACAATTGACCGATCCTTTGAGCACGATATCTATAACCGTAGAAAAGGCATTGGCCGATAAACGCTCCGTAGGAGAGATGAAATTTCCTGCCGCATTGTTCAGCAGGCTATCTACACGTCCAAAAGTTTTAAGCGTTTCTGCCAGTACATTTTCCACCTGTTCATAATCACGTACATCACAAGTTACTGCCAGTACTTTGCCACCTGTTTCTTTTTCCAGCTCATCTGCGGTTTTCTGTAACACATCAGCTTTGCGGCTGGTGATCACTAAATTGGCACCAAGCTTCAGGAAATAGGTGCCCATTGCTTTACCAAGCCCGGTACCACCACCAGTAACTACAATTGTTTTGCCCTTTAAAGCATCATCTCTTAACATGGGTTGATTGTACATAACTTATTTCTTTTGAAGGTTGTCAATAATCATTTTCAAAATATTCCGCGTAGCCGGTGACCACCATTGCGCAAGCATAACTTTTAATGCTTCAGACTGATCCGCAGAAGTCGCTGCAATCAGCTCTTTTCTGATGTTCAGCTTACTCTGCTGCCAGGTATTAGGTTCCAGCGCCATGTATTTTCTTATTTTGCGTTCCGCAGCGGTCATAATGCTATCCTGATTCACCAGTTCATCTACCAGGCCAATATTTAAAGCCTCTTCAGGGCTGAATAACTTGCCTTCTAATAGACTTCTGGTTGCATGACCTTTACCCAGCCAGAAAGCATACAGGCTGAAAATGCTCTCAGGAACGATAATTCCGACAGGGACTTCATTCAAACCAATAATAAATTTGCCTTCAGCCATCACTCTTGCATCACAAGCTAAAGCAATCACACATCCTCCGGCAGGAGAATGACCATTGATTGCAGCAACCATAGGTTTTTTAAAAGCGGTGATTTTAGCTATGAATGCCAGGAATAAATGCCAGAAAGACTCTGCTTCTTCTTCATTGTACCCATACAGTTCGATTAAGTCCAGGCCCGCAGAAAAAAAGTTATCGCGGCCTGCAATGATTACTCCGCCTATATTGTCATCATTTGCAATATTATGGAGCATATCGGTCAGCTCAGTGATCATCTCCCTGTTTAGTGCATTGGATTTACCGCGGTTAAGCGTAATCAGTGCTAAACGATCTTTTATTGTCACATTGATTGTGTTCATAGGTTTTTTATTTTACTTCGTAAGTATATACTTTTCTGGCCATGCGGCCATCCATGTTCATTCCTTCTATAACAACTCTATAAGTCCCGGATTCGTCTGTATTATAGAAATTAAATTTAGCTGTTCCCGTTTCATTGGTCGCTATATTGGGATTCCAGTAAACAGTAGTCCTCTTGTCGGCTATTTTTGTGTTTTGTGAGGTATTGTATTTCGGAGAATAAAACTCGCGTACCGCATAATAGCCAGAGGCAGTAATATTAATAATTCCTGGTGCATAAGTAGAATAACCTGCATTGCCACCTCTTTTAGTGGTGATGATTAAAACACCTCCAAAACCTCTTGATCCGTAAATGGCAGTAGTTGCACCACTTTTCAATACTTCTATAGTTTCTACATCATTAGGTTGAATATTGTCCAGGAAATCTGAACCTACATTGGTTCCATCCAGAATAATTTGCATAGGCACCCCATTATTCCGGACTAAGAAAGCCTCAGAACCCCGAACCGTTAATCCCGCAACCCTGCCTTGCAGACATTGCGCTAAGCTGCTGCAATAATTCAAATCTGAACCTTTGATGACCGCATCTGCACGACCAGCGCCATTTAAGTTTGTTGAGTTCTTCGCCTTTAATACCTGTTGTACAATATTTATCTGGTTAAGTGTATAACTCCTTTCCAGCAATCCGCGTTTAGTCAGGTCATCAAAATAACCCTCACTCTTGATAATATAACTTTGTATTGCTTCATTCACATTGATTTCAATATCGCCTGTATTTTTATTTGGCGTAACCAGCTGTCCGGGAACCTGGTCAATTTTTATTTCAACGAACTTTTTGTCTTTGGCATTTCTGGCCTGAACAACAAATTTTGTGGTGTCACTAAAACTGAGGTTCTCAAAATTAAAATGTCCATTGGCATCCGTTAAAGTATCCAGCATGAAGAACCCTCCTTTGTTGGAAAACAAGGTAACCTTTCCTTTGGCAATAGGTTTTCCACCTGGTGTAGTCACGGTACCACTTACCTTTAAGGACTTTTCTGCTGCAAAAACAGGTTTAACAACTGTATTTCCGATTACATCTTTCCATAAAAACCTGCTCCAGCCCTGAGTCAGCATCAGTTCATCTAAATTTGCCCTGGTTTGTACGCTGTTATCACGGAAATATTGATTGGGTTTCTCAATGTATCCTTTGAGGTCTGAACTCAATAACAAAGAAGTCATGATATTACTTTCATTGTCAACATCAGGTTCTACGATACTTGCATTGGTTACTGCGACCGAAAAACTACCATAAGTAGGTTTACCTTCAGCTGTGGCCGATAACTCAATCGGTACATACTCTCTGACCTGGTATGATTTTTTTAAATTCAGTACATTAAGATCGATGTGATCGGCGGGATTGTTAAGAAAAATCAATCTTTCAGCAACCGGAATATTTTCAGGAGAGAACAACGTAAAATGAAGGACACCTGATGGAAGTTCCTTTTTATTCAGTGCAATCGCACTGATTTGCTTCAGTGTGTTCACTTTCAGTACCGCAGTTACTGTGTTGTTATGCTGAATAACCAATTTCATTTCGCCAGTATTCAGCAACGACTGGCTAAGTAATATTTTAGCACTGACTTTATTACTGTCTGTATTGTTAATGGCGAGTACATAACCAGAAGTCAGCACTTTAGGAAAAGGGATTTGCTGAAGAGTGCCATCCTTTAATTTAACTTTTGCGGTATACGTTCTCCCTGGTTGCGGATTTAAGATGAAACTGCCCATTCCCTGGTGCGTGGTGTTGAAAGGAAGAACTTCTGTCCCCTCATTGTCCACAATCATACCTGAAACATCCACTCCAAGGCCGGATGATCCAATTGCTTTAATTCCAACTCTCGAAGGAAGGTCTTCCACAAGGTTTCCGCTTTCGGGAAACAGCTGAACAGCAACCGCGTCCGAAACTGCCTTGATTGGGATAGTTTTAACGATTTTCTCTTTATTGTCCAAAGTAAGCGTAGCCGTAATTCTTCCGGAAGTTAGTAGTTCGGCCTGTTTACTGCTAAAAGAAAGGGAAATCTCTCCCTGTGCATTGGTTGTCGCTTTTCCTTTTTCTACCGTTTTGTCTCTCAGCTTTACTGTATAGGTTACAGGGATTTCTGTATAAGGCTCATTCTTTTTGTCTGTGAACTTAATTACTGCATTCACATTATTCTCATTGTCTTTTTTACTATAGGTGTATTTAGTGTTGGTCAGCACTTTATTCGCCCATGCATTCCCAATTTTTATCGTTTTATCGAAAAAGAAATCGGGGCCCGCATTTCTCATCAATTGCGTATAAGCTCTGATTCTGTAATTTCCTTCGGCTAAAGTATCTGTTAATTTGAAATCCCCCCAGGTGAGGCCGGAGACCAGCGGAAGTTTAAGCTGACGTTTAACAGAGTCGCCTTCATTGATCAGCTCTACATATAGAATCTCACTGATTTTGGAAAGCTGGTCCGTACTGTTATCGGTTACATATGCTTTAAACCAGATGTTGTCACCAATCGCATAATAAGGCTTATCCAGATGTAAGTGGACTTTTTCCTGTGGATTTTCCTGCGTATACTCAGCAAGTTTCTTTAACAGTGTTTCGAAAGGATCATCTGCTATTCTGAATGCAAAAGAGAAGGCGCAAACCAGCAGGAAAAGACAAGCATAAAGATATTTGGGTTTCATAGCGTAGTAAAAAAATAGAGCCTCAATATAAGGATATTGAGGCTCAAATGCTATAAATTAATGCAAAGTTTAAACGCTTTCTAAAAGCTGTTCTTCCACATCATGCTTTCTACTGGCTTGGTAGTCTTGTTGCTATATTTCGCATCATCTTTCGCGTTGTATAATGTTTCAATGTCACCTTCTACAGCAAAGTAGATCAACTGGCCAATTGGCATTCCTGCGTAAATTCTTACCGGCTGCGCACAGGAAATTTCCAGTGTCCAGGTATTGCAGAAACCTACATCGCCTTTTCCGGCAGTTGCATGGATATCGATTCCTAAACGGCCGGTACTCGATTTTCCTTCCAGGAAAGGAACATGTGCATGTGTCTCCGTATATTCAAGGGTTACCCCCAGGTATAAAGTTCCGGGTTGTAAAACAAACCCATCTTTTGGAATCTCAAAATGCTGAATTTTATTGTGTGCTTTGGCATCAAGCACTCTGTCGGTATAAGTAGCCAGGTATTTTCCAAGATGAACATCATAGGAATTTGTGCCCAGACAATCTGGATTAAAGGGCTCAATAATTATTGTCCCTCTGTCAATCTCTTCTAGAATACGCTTATCGGAAAGTATCATTTGTAAAGTCTTTGGGCGAAATTATGATTAATTTAAGATACTTTTGCATTGATTTTTTAAATACGATGCCTGTAATCTATAATAAAGATATTGACGATCATACCACACTAGCTGTATGGAAAATCCAGGAGCGTGAAGAAGACCTGATTTCCGGCCTGCAATTAAAGGCGCATGAACTCGATTTTCTCGCTACTTTAAACAATGGCAAGCGCCTGCTGCACTGGTTAAGTACACGTTTACTTTTACGGACGATGCTGAATACCGCAGACTATATTGACTGCCGGATTGATGCACATGGAAAACCATACCTGGTGAATTCTGCTTCTACCATTTCGTTAAGTCATTCTTTTGATTACGCAGTGGTCATGATCGGAAAAGAAAAAGGTGTTGGCGTAGATATTGAAAGGATAGAACCTAAGATTCACCGGATTCAGCAGAAATTTCTTTCTCCACCCGAACTGTTACATGTAAAAGATAATACGGACGGGCTTTATGTTTGCTGGTGTGTCAAAGAAGCCATCTATAAATGGTATGGCAAAAAAGGACTGGAGTTTAAAAAACATATTCATATACAACCCTTCGAGCTGCATAATGAGGGGACATTGACCGCTATAGTTGATTTGCCCGAAGGCACAAGAACGCTGACTGCAAATTACTTTAAAACCGCAGATGGTTATATGCTGGGATATGTGGTAGCTTAATTTTGACAGAGATGAACAAAAAAGTAAAATTTGTTGATTGGGGACTGCTGGATTACCAGGAAGCCTGGGACAATCAGGAAATTATTTTTAAAGATACTATTGCCGTTAAAACGAATAACCGTATACAAGAAACTACTGTAGAAACACCAAATTTCCTTGTTTTTTGTGAGCATCCTCATGTTTATACTTTAGGGAAAAGCGGGCATGCAGAATATCTTTTGCTGGATGAAGAAGGGTTGAAGGAAAAAAACGCGACCTATTATAAAACGAACCGTGGTGGCGACATTACCTATCATGGGCCGGGGCAGATTGTAGGTTATCCTATTCTGGATCTGGATAATTTCTTTACTGATATTCATTTATACCTCCGGACACTGGAAGAAGCAGTAATCCTGACTTTGGCGGATTATGGTATCATTGCCGGCAGATATCCCGGATTTACAGGGGTATGGCTGGATGCAGACAATGAAAAAGCAAGAAAAATTTGTGCGCTGGGTGTGCGTTGCAGCCGCTGGGTAACCATGCATGGTTTTGCTTTTAACGTAAATGCGGATCTGGATTATTTTAAAAATATAATTCCCTGTGGAATAGATGATAAGGATGTGACCTCGATGCAAAGAGAGCTTGGTCGCGAATTAAATTTAGCTGAGGTGAAATCTCTGTTGAAAAAACATATTGCCAATTTGTTCCACATGGAACTCTATTAATTTTTTGTTATTTGTCAGGTACAGGTAAAACAATTATTTATTTTTTCTTATCTTACCGGGATAAAAGAAAATAAATTATGGATTATAACGCTTCATCTTCACCGATGTCTACAGGAGTAGGCCTTTTTGGAGGATTTACTTATCTCGCTATTCTTGTCCTGGTAGTCTACTCCATGTGGAGAGTTTTCGAAAAAGCAGGAAAACCAGGATGGGCAGCAATCGTTCCCATTTATAACATTATTGTTTTGCTTGAAATCATAGGAAAACCACCAATCTGGATTTTATGGATGCTTCTGCCTTGTACTAACATCATCTTTGGTATCTGGGCATTGAACCTGTTGTCTAAAAGCTTCGGTAAATCTGAAGGCTTTACGATTGGTTTGATTTTGCTTCCATTTATATTTTTCCCGCTGCTTGGTCTTACAGATGCAAGATATTTGGGCCCATCAGCTAAAGAAGCAAATGGATTTGGCCCTAACAATCAATTTGGTGCAAATAATCCATTCAATGGAAATAACCCTTTTGGTGCAAACAATCCTTTTAATCAACCTCCGGTTACACCGCCAACTACACCAACTACACCACCAGCGGCACCGAACCCACCAACACCGCCTGCAACACCAGAGGCTTAATTCCAATGCCTAAAATATTTACTTTATCCGCTTTCTCTTTTTTACTGGAGAAAGCGGGTAATTATATGCTGCCTTGCCCTGTGAAATATCTGACCGGCTATGATTGTCCCGGCTGCGGATTCCAGCGCTCTTTACTCGCCTTGCTCAAAGGTGATTTCCAGCAGAGCTTTCAGCTGTATCCGGCTACTGTTCCCATCCTGTTAACCTTTGCGATCGGCCTTACGGCCAATTACTTTTGGGGACAGCGGAGCAAAATCCTGATTAATGTGTTGTTTATGCTTACCGGGTCGATCATTACGATCAGCTATCTTTTTAAGATTTTTGCACCGCATGTTCACTAACAATACCTATAAATTATTACCTTCAACATCTGATTCCAGGCTTCTTTCGTAAATTTTAAAATGAAGTTAACGACAATAGCTATCCTGATGTTTTTGATGTTAGGATGTGGGAAAAGCTCAACAAATGGCATGAATAAAACTGATATAGCTCCAATCGATCCACCCACAGATCAGCTGACTTATCTCGCACTCGGAGATTCTTACACCATCGGAGAAGCGGTGAAACAAGCGGAAAGTTTTCCTTATCAGCTCCGGGAAAACCTGAACAGGCAGTCGCTTCATTTCTCAGCACCTAAAATTGTTGCGACAACCGGATGGACTGCCGGAGAACTGATATCAGGAATTAAAGCAGAAACATTTTTGCCGAAATATGACCTGGTGACTTTGTTGATTGGTGTCAATGATCAGTACAGAGGGAATTCCATAGAAACCTACCGTAAAGAGTTTATTGCCCTGCTTAAAACTGCGGTTAATTTTGCCGGTGGAAATGCAGCGCATGTATTTGTGGTTTCTATACCAGATTGGGGTGTAACGCCTTATGGTGCACAAAGCGGCAGAGATGTGAGAGTGATCGCGAAAGAAATAGATGCTTTTAATGCGGTGAATAAAGAAGAAAGTCTGAAAGCAGGAATCAGTTATACGGATATTACGCCAGGTTCAAGAAATGCGGCAACTGATGCTGCGCTTGTCGCTTCTGACGGACTGCATCCTTCGGGAAAAATGTATAAAGAATGGGCAGCTCAGCTCAGCCCATCCATTAACAAAGCTTTTAAATAAATGGAATTAACATTCAGGTAAGCTGATTGGAATGTTGGTCGCTAAACCACCATCCGAAGTTTCTTTATATTTCGAGTTCATATCCATTGCTGTTTCCCACATGGTGTTGACAACTGCACCTAAACTTACTTTTGCTTTATCCGGATTACTCTGCAAAGCCAGCTGACTTGCGGTAATTGCTTTAATAGCGCCCATGGTATTCCGTTCGATGCAAGGAATCTGCACCAAACCTCCAATCGGGTCGCAGGTTAAGCCCAAATGGTGTTCCATAGCAATTTCTGCTGCCATCATAACTTGTCGCTGAGAACCGCCCATACATTCTGTTAATGCGGCTGCGGCCATTGCAGAAGAAACACCAATCTCTGCCTGACAGCCACCCATTGCTGCCGATATGGTTGCTCCTTTTTTGAAAATACTTCCGATTTCAGAAGCACAGGCAATAAATTGTGTGATTTTGTCTTCTGAGAAACCATCACAGAAAGCGATATAATATTGTAGTACAGCCGGAATTACACCCGCAGCCCCATTGGTCGGTGCGGTTACTACGCGGCCGAACGATGCATTTTCTTCATTTACAGCCAGCGCAAAACAACTTACCCAGTCTAAAGTATAATTGAAGCTATTACCACCAGCTCTGATGGCCTGGATCCAGCTTTCGTAATCTGTATAGGTTCTGTCGCCAATCAGCCTTTTATTTAAAGCTGCTGCTCTGCGGCCCACATTTAACCCTCCGGGTAAAAAACCACCAGTATGGCAACCACGGAAAGTACATTCTTTCATAACTCTGAAATGCTGAAGCATACCCTTTTTGGTTTCCGCTTCTGTACGCCACATCAGTTCATTTTCCATCACGACTTCCGAAACTTTTAAGCCGGTAGTTAAGCACCAGTGTAATAAATCTCCGGCTATTTCAACAGGAAATGGAAGCTCCACCTGCTCTTTATCTCCACCTGTTTCACCTTCTTTAACTACGAAACCGCCGCCAATAGAGTAATACGTTTCAGAAAATGCGCTGCCATTAGTCAGAAATGCCTGAAAAGTAACCGCATTCGGGTGAAAAGGTAAACTCTCTTTGTAAAGAAATATTAAGTCATCATTATAATCAAAAGAGAGCTGATGACTGCCACCTAATAACAATTGCTGGTCAGCTTTAATCGCTGCCACTGTAGAATCAATAGCGTTTACATCAAAAGTTACCGGATCTGCACCAATCATCCCCAATAGAATGGCAATGTCAGTACCGTGACCATGACCTGTTTTTGCAAGAGATCCATAAAGCAATATTTTTACTTGTTCAACACCACTTAAAAGGTCTTTGCTGGCTAATGAAGCCGTAAACTGCTGGGCAGCCCTCCAGGGGCCAAGGGTGTGTGAACTCGACGGGCCTATCCCGATTTTAAAAATATCAAATACGGAGATCTGTTCTCTATGCATGATACAAAGCTAAATAGTTTAATATGAATTAAAGGAGGTTAGAACTGAAATTCAAGAATTTTTTCATCTTGTAACATATGATCGACAAATAGTTTGTGGTTTTTGGGGGAACCTACCGCAGTCCAGGTGCCACTGATAATTCCTTCGGACATGCGCTGCTGACCACGGCTTAACCTTAAACCCGCAATCTTGAAATGCTCTTCATAGCTATCCAGTCCTTCGTTTTCATATTGTTTGACAATCTTATATTCTCTGGAAGAAGAACGGCTTTGCACGAATTCTTCCACATAAGGGAAGAAAATCAGCGCGAGTAAAACAACGATGGTTACACCAATAGATTGTTCGGAATAACCAGCGCCTACAGCCATACCTATGGCGGCCACAATCCAGATTACACAGGCCGTGGTTAATCCTCTGACCCGGTTTTCCTCTTTGAAAATTACACCTGCACCGAGAAAGCCGATTCCGGTTACAATGTT
Organism: Pedobacter cryoconitis; assembly: GCF_014200595.1. Taxonomy (NCBI): domain Bacteria; kingdom Pseudomonadati; phylum Bacteroidota; class Sphingobacteriia; order Sphingobacteriales; family Sphingobacteriaceae; genus Pedobacter; species Pedobacter cryoconitis. The sequence goes on along the minus strand of NZ_JACHCG010000005.1, from coordinate 32,165 downwards.
CGAAGCGATACGATCCTGGCTTCCTGTACCAATTTTAATAGATAAAATAGTAAAAAGGGTAGAGCCAAGGCCAATCATGATCATGGTTTTTAGTCCCGCTTGTTTAGCTCTTAATTCACGTTCAATACCAATAAGCCCGCACAATAATATGGTCAGTAAAAACTTATAGACCTCGCTTTGGGTCAAAAAATGGTTGCCTTCAATAAATTCTTCCATGGTATCAAAAAGATAAAAAACTGCTTAAAAGTTTTAAACTTTTATAAAGATAACTAAAGAACTGTGATACTGAGTAAAGCTTTAGTAGAAGTCATAACAACGCAAGCCATTGAATTTATTAAAGCTGGAACTATTTGGGAAATACTTCTGATAACCGATACTAGCCTCTGTTGTCCCGTTGGTATTGGTATAGTTTATTTTTGAAGTTGTTGCATCATGGCTGATACCCACTCTTAATTTCTCCCCGTTTTCGCGTCCGGTAAAAATATCAAAGATCAGGGAAACTACGATGGCGTCGGGGCCGCCTTCGCCAGTTGTACGGTACCACAGGCCTGAGTTGAGCCCTTTATGTTTAAACTGTGCACCAGCACTCATGGAAGATACATTTCCTTGTTTGTAATACACAACCGAAGGAATGATGTAGGATGCTTCATCTACACCATAAGTATAATTCTGGGTAAGTGCGATCCGGTAACTGGCATAACCGGTAAGCCGCATTGGCAGTTTTGCCTGTGCACCGCTAAAAGATTCATCCGGCTGGTTAATGTGATGTGAGGCAACACCTGCCATAAAATTTCCGTACACCAGGTTGACTCCTGCCGCGGGATCAAAGAAGAACTTACTGGCCTGATTGGGTGGCTGTGCCGCGCTGATACTTCCAGGGATATAACCAAGCCGGTTGTCAATCTGATCGGAGAATACCAGTTTGTTCCAGTCAATCTGCCTGCTGGTAAATCCAGCCTGAATACCAAAAGAAAGGACGAAATCATCTGTACCTACGCTATAAGAATACGTAGCGGCAATATTGTTTTTCACCAGAAAGGCAGTCCCTTCAGAGCTGCGGTTGAATTGTAAGCCAACCCCGCCACCAAAACGGGGGATATTCAAATCGGCCGACGCGTTGATATAGGAAAGTGTTCCATTCAATCCTGTCCATTGATTCCGGTAAATCATATTCATTCTGAAATCACCCTCAAACTGCCCGGTCAAGGAAGGGTTGAGGTATAATGGTGCATTAAAAAACTGGGAGTAAATATGATCCTGAGCCAATACAGAGATTGACCTGGCAAACAAGCATAACAGCAAAATAGAGGTTGATCTCAGTTTCATATTCCGGTTATCTGATTAAGTGGATAATTCCTGTTCTTTTCGGTGCTGAAGAATCGTAAGTCATCCCTTTCCACTCCATGCCGTTAATAAACTCCACATCGATCTTCCAAAAGTATACACCTTGCGGAGCTTGTTCGCCCTTGAATAACCCGTCCCAGCCTTCAGCCGGCCGGCCTTCGTCGAGTTTAGTTGTTTCCCACAAGTCCTGTCCCCACTTATTGAAAATACTCATCCGCCAGTTTTTAATCCCCGATCCTTTAGCCTTATAAATCCGGAGTTCAGGCGTTTCACTACCGGGCATAAAGGAATTAGGCAGAAATAAATAACCGGGTACACCAACTACAGAAACTTTTTTGAAAGTGGTAGAAAAGCAGCCTTGTTGATTGGTTACTCTTAAGGTAACTACATAGGTTCCTGTATCCAGATAGGTATGAGAAGGGTTTTTCAGGATCGAAGTTTGTTTATCTCCGAAATCCCAGAACCACACTGCCGGGCTGCCGGTACTCTGATCTTCAAATCTGAAAGTATAATCCGGGATGTTAATCACCGTTGAAGGAGAGACGTTAAACTGAGCAACAGGAGGAGGGACGATATGAATATAATCAGTCAATACCGAAACATTGGAACAGCCTAAGGTATTGGTTGCTGTTAAGGTAACTGTGTAAAACTCCTTGCTCCCATCAAAAGTATGTTTAGGCTCGAATTCGGCGGATGTTGTGCCATCTCCAAAATCCCATAAATAACTGATCCCGCCACTACTGGTATTTTTAAACTGTACAACCAGTCCAGGGCAACCCAAAAGGATATCACCATTAAAGGCTACAGCTGGCTGAGGAAGGGCTTTGATAGTTTCGGTAGTTGTGGTGTCGGAACATCCGTTTGAGGCCGTCAGCTTCACTGTAAAGGTTCCTGAACTTGTAAAAGTATGCGCCACAACTTCAGGTGCAGACCGGGTAACCAAAGTGGTTCCGTCTCCAAAATCATATTGAAAACTGCCTGCCCCTTTACTATTGTTATAAAAGTTAACTTTTAACGGTGCACAACCTTCTTTTTCATCTGCATTGACTACCAATTCTGGTAAAATGGTATTCGGAGAAACCCGGATGGTATAAGAGGTTTCTTCCCTTCCGCATTCATTCTGAGCGGCCATTTTTACGATGTACTCTTTGACAGCTCCGGTAGTGTAAATATGTTCCACAGGTGATTTGTCAGTTTTGGTCAGTAATGTTCCGTCTCCGAAATCGAAATAATAGGTATTGGTTCCTCCGGGAGAAGTATTGCTGAACGTTACCTTCATCGGAGAACAGCCCACCGTTTTATCAGGAGAGAATAAAGCAATGGGGCGGGCCTTTACAAATACGCCCGAAACTACGGTAACCTTTCCGCACGAAGTTGTTGCAGTCAGCGCAACTTTATAAGTGGTATCCTTACCTAGTGGATCTGGCTGGAAAGTGACTTGTCCGGGCATTACCTGGGTGGTGGTTACTCCATTTCCAAAATCCCATAAGAAAGTCGCATTGGTCAAAGAAGTAGAGGTATTGATGAAATTGACTTTCAGCGGGCCGCAACCTTCTTTGGCGCTTTGTGTAAAAGCAGGGACGACGTTCTCAATCGTACTAAAGGTATGGCTGAATTCATCCTGTGTACAACCCAGACTACTGGTTACAACCAGTTTAATCACAACAGTAGCGTTACTGATTTTCATGGTATAACCGGGAAAATTACTACCTGTTCCAATTTGCACACCGTCAGCATACCACGTATAAACAGCGTTGCGGTCTGGATAAGTAACAGCTGTTATATTTAAAACAAATGGAATACAGCCATTATCCGCGGTGAAAGTATATTCGGCTTTCGCATTCGGTTTGACGGTAATTTTTACGGAAGGACTGATACTTTGTAAAGCTCCGCTACAAACTTGTGTACTTACCACACGTCTGTAAAAGATGGTCGTGGTTAATGCTTGTGGCTGGTAACCTGAAAATACGGCACCGCTAATGTCCGTCCATGCTGCATTATCAGTGCTGGATTGCCATTGATAATTAAAGTGACCATCAGATCCTGTAGGCGTACTGCCTGTCAATGCAGCAGGGATTAACCCGGTACAGATGGTTTGATCGGCAGCAATTGTATTATTGCTGATTGGAGGTTGCGCGATTATGTGGATTATGTTACTGGGCATAGGACAGGAACCGCTGGTTACCGTTCTGCGAAAACTTAAAGTCGATAAGAGTTTGAAATTTAAATCTTTGGAGGTCTGGCTGCTGATCACGTTCCATGTAACTCCATTGTCGGCGCTGCTTTCCCAGAGGTAAGTATAAGTCCCGTTTCCTCCGGTTGGTGTATCACCTGTGATGTCAATCGTTTGTCCATAACAAACTTCAGTACTGCTGCTGGTAATGGTATTGCTGATTGGCAAAAGATTATTGATCGAGACTTCTGCCGTTGTTGGTGTACAGTTTGCGGCGCCTTTGATTGTCCATTTCAACACATATGTCTGGCCTGGGATAAGCCCGGTGATTAATGTTTGCGGGTTTGACGGATCAGCAATGACCAGCGTTCCGGAAACCACAGACCATTGCCCGGTTTCTCCTGTTTTAGGTATATTCCCGGCAAGCGATGTACTTGGTTTTGCACATAAAGTTTGTGCAGGACCGGCATTGGCAACCGTAATTGGTGCATCAACTTTAATAGTAATTGTGACTGGTGTTCCCTGGCAGCTTGCTGTGGAAACCGGGGTAATCGTATAAGTTACCGTTCCCTGCGCCGCGCCGCTGTTCACTAAAACATCCTGAATTGCAGTCACCGCAATTGGAATGGTTTGATTTGTATTTCCGGTGACGCCGGCAGTAGCAGTACTTGTCCAGGTATATTTGGTATTCGCTATCGTAGAACTCAGCATAATTCCAGCAGCTTCGTTTCCGCAAATCACAGGTTGGGCTGCGGTTGCTGTGACTACTGGTATGGGCGTAACCGTTACGGTAAAAGTATAGGGTACGCCATCACATCCATTGCTTTTTGGGGTAATCGTATAGATGACTACAGCATTGGTTGTCGTATTGGTATTGGTGATGACCTGATTAATTGGGCCAGACCCCGATGGTGAAAATCCGGTGGCCATCCCGTCGGCATTAGCAGCTGTCCAGGTAAAAGTACTACCAGTTACGCTGGATGCAGGTGTATGAAAGGCTGTCTGGCCTGAACAAATATTCTGGGTCGTATTTGTGCCTATATTGTTAGGATAGATCTGTACCGTGAGATTCGCTTCGACTTTTGCGCAGGGCTCAGGAAGACTGGTTTGAACGCGTAATATAACAGTTGCAACTCCGGAATTGCGTTCAGCAGCAGTAGGGGTGTAAGTGGTAATTAAATTCACTGGTGCAGAGAATACACCTCCATTACCAATCCATTCAAAGGTGGTATTCGGATTATTATCAACGATAGTTCCGGTTAAACTAATCGCTGAATTATAACAAATCGGGTTAGCAGTGGCAGTTATTTCAGGTTTCGGTGATTTGGAAAGTGTGATTTTCTGCGTTTTTATTGTAGTTCCGCAATTGTTCGTATGGGTCAGTGTTACCGTATAAGTAGCGTAATCGGCAAAATTTAGCGTTGGATATTTAGTATTCGGGCCATCAGGTGATACAAAGGTGTAATTTCCACCGCTGACTGTCCATGTATAAGTTCCGCTGAGTTCTTCTGCTGTTCCATTCAAAGTGGTTTGCGTAGGGCCTGCGGTAGGATTAAAAGTATAATTTCCAATGGCGCATAATGTTTTGTCTGGTGACAAGGTGGCTTCTGGTTGAGTATTGACTACAATTTTCTGCGGGGCACTGGTCACCGTACAGGTTCCGGACTGAACAGCCAGCGTTACATTATATACCCCGGTCTGTGTAAACTTAAATTGTGGAGTTGCGGTATTCGCATCAAAGGTTACTCCTGCTGCCGGAGTAACTGTCCACGTATAAACGGGGCCGGCATTAGGACAAGTATTATCCAGCACAGAGGTATTAACTGGTGTTAGTGTTCCCGGATTCAGACAAATCACTGCATTCCCCAGTGTAAAGGACGGTTTTGGCGGATCCTGCACACAGATAACTTTCTCTGCATCCTCCGCCTGGCAATTGCCATTGCTTTTTGAAGTCATGCGGATCACATGTGTACCTTTTGTGGTAAAAACGGGGCTCGGTGGTGGCGTGGCAAAAGTAACATCTGTCAACACTCTGACCCCATCTACATACCACGTATACAACACCAGATTATCATTACAGCCCGTGGAATTCTCATTAGGGTTTTGTCCGGCAGTAGATTGATTGCTTAGCACCACCCGGTCGCCCACGCAAACTACAGATGGCGCATCAAACTTGTTGACCGGTCTTGAAACTACTCTTGCTGTCGTGGAGATACCTGTCCCAACTGCGCCGCAATACGGACTGGAAACCTGAACATTGATCCCAAAGGCATTATAATTGGTTTTATTACCAGTGGTATAAGTAAACCCGCACGATGATTCAGTAAATGTATGCTGTACCTTATTGTTGTTTGCTTTGATATCACAAATGGTATACTCGTCTGATTTATGATCTCCCCAATCTATCTTATAGGTATTACCCGGGAAATTAGCCGCGATGCCAGTCAGTTTATTAACTTCCACACCATATTCAAATGAACCGACCGGATAACAGACCGTATTACCGCTGGTTGTCGAAAATGCGGTGATCGCAAGGTTATTGATCAGGAAATAGGCTTGTGTACCTATAGTCCCATCTGGTGAAGTGGCTTTCACAAAAATTGTATAGTGTGCCTGATCTGCTGTAAAGCTGTTCAGTTTAGTTGCGGCAGAATAGGTTAGTACGGCCGGAGCCCCTGGATTTAATTCATTATTAATTGTGGCGGTGACCGCATCGGTTGTGGATTCATTGGTAAAATTGAATTCCGTACTTGCTGCGCTGTTACAGGAGCCAAAAGTTAGCGGATTAGTACTTATGGTGGATGCTACGCTGCTGAGTGCAGCCGTGACCGGGGTTCCGGCCTTAATTTCAAAAGGAGCTGACAGATCAGTACTCAACGCAGGGTTTGAAGATTTAACCCTTAATTTATAACCTGTGCCGGCTGGTGTACTTACTGGTATAACTCCGTTGACAAAAGTAGAGTAGAATCCATTATATGTATCTAGTGTAATTTCATTGCCTGCGGCATTGACTAAAACCAGGCTAAACGTATTACCAATCTTGATACAACTGCTTTCTCCAATATTAAAAGTGGCGCTTATGCTTGATCCGGGCGTATAAGGTCCTCCATCCACCGTTCCAAGAGCCAGCTGAGCATTGGAATGAAAGGATATAATACTAAGGAAGAGAGCGAAAAAGACAGTTAGAATTTTCCTCATATTGTATCGGTATATCAATTTAGAAAATAGAATCTATTTTTCCAAACACCTGCCTTACAACGAGTTGAATTTTCTAAAGCATAAAAAAACCTCCAGTTTTAAGACTGGAGGTTTTAATCAGCGATTAACAGAATTGACTTACATCATTCCGCCCATTCCACCGCCACCCATAGGAGGCATAGCAGAACCTGCTGCATTATCATCAGGATCATCAGCTAATACGCACTCAGTTGTTAATAACATCGCTGCGATAGAAGCTGCGTTTTCTAAAGCTACACGACCAACTTTAGTTGGATCGATAACACCTGCACTGATTAAGTTTTCATAAACATCAGTACGGGCATTGTAACCGAAATCACCTTTACCTTCTTTAACTTTTTGAACTACGATAGAACCTTCAATACCTGCATTCTGGCAGATTTGACGTAATGGCTCTTCGATAGCACGTTTAACGATTGCAATACCGGTAGTTTCGTCTTCGTTAGATCCTTTCATTCCTTCTAAAGCTTCGATAGCACGGATGAAAGCAACACCACCACCAGCAACGATACCTTCTTCAACAGCCGCACGGGTTGCATGTAAAGCATCATCAACACGGTCTTTTTTCTCTTTCATCTCTACTTCAGAAGCTGCACCTACGTAAAGAACTGCAACACCGCCAGCTAATTTAGCCAAACGCTCTTGTAATTTTTCTTTATCGTAATCAGAAGTTGTAGTTTCGATTTGAGCTTTGATCTGGTTAACGCGGGCTTTGATATCCTCAGATGAACCAGCACCGTTAATGATTGTTGTATTGTCTTTATCAACAACGATTTTCTCAGCAGTACCTAAATAAGTAAGGTCAGCATTCTCTAATTTGTAACCTCTTTCTTCAGAAATTACAGTACCACCTGTTAAGATAGCAAGATCTTCTAACATTGCTTTTCTACGGTCACCAAAACCTGGAGCTTTAACAGCAACAACTTTCAGAGAACCACGGATTTTATTCACTACTAAAGTAGCTAAAGCTTCACCATCTAAATCTTCAGCGATGATCAATAATGGTTTGCCAGTTTGAACTTGTTTCTCTAAAATCGGCAACAATTCTTTCATGTTGCTGATCTTTTTGTCATAGATCAAAATGTAAGCGTTTTCTAATTCCGCTTCCATTTTATCAGCATTAGTTACAAAGTATGGAGATAAGTAACCACGGTCAAATTGCATACCTTCTACTGTTTTTACTTCAGTTTCAGTACCTTTTGCTTCTTCAACAGTAATTACACCATCTTTACCTACTTTACCCATTGCCTCAGCGATCAAAGCACCAATAACTTCGTCATTGTTTGCAGAGATAGACGCAACCTGTTTGATTTTGTTATTGTCTTCACCAACAGTTTGAGACTGAGCTTTTAAGTTTGCTACAATAGCTGTAACCGCTTTATCGATACCGCGTTTCAAATCCATTGGATTTGCACCAGCAGCAACGTTTTTAATACCCGCTGTAACGATCGCCTGAGCCAATACAGTTGCAGTAGTTGTTCCGTCACCTGCAATATCAGCAGTTTTAGAAGCAACCTCTTTAACCATTTGAGCACCCATGTTTTCGATTGGGTCTTTCAATTCAATTTCTTTCGCAACAGTAACACCATCTTTCGTAATTGCTGGTGAACCGAATTTTTTATCAATAATTACGTTACGTCCTTTTGGACCTAAAGTTACTTTTACTGCATTAGCCAAAGTATCAACACCTCTTTTCAGGGCGTCACGGGCTTCTACGTTATATTTTACTTGCTTTGCCATTTTTAACTTTTTTTTAATATTTGGTGAGATTCGCCGGGTTAAACCAACAACTAAAGAACTGCGTAAAGATCAGTTTCACGCATAATAAGATACTCTTTACCTTCAAAAGTAATTTCAGTACCTCCGTATTTGCCATATAAAACTACATCACCAACTTTAACGCTCAATGGTACTAAGTTTCCTGTTAACTCGGCATATTTACCCGGGCCAACTGCAACTACTGTTCCTTGCTGAGGTTTTTCTTTAGCTGTATCCGGGATATAAATACCCGAAGCAGTTTTTTCTTCGGCAGGAGCAGCTTCAACAACTACTCTATCTGCAATGGGTTTAATGTTTAAAGCCATAACTTAATTATTGTTTTAATTTAAAGGTTAACGTATAAATTGTATAATAACGTTAAAGCCACATCAGTTTTTATGCCAAGGGCCTTTCGGTTGCCAAATTTACACAGGCTTGTCAGCTAATAGATTAAGCGCCTATTTTTTTTGTGTCAGACTGGCAGGGATAAACGAAAAAAGCCCGTCAGATTTATTTTCTGACGGGCTTCTGAACTCCTGTAAAAGAGCTTATTTTTTTGGTGCTTCCGGCGTAGTCGCTGGAGCAGGAGTTGTAGCTGGTTTAATACCACCGCCAATTGGAGAAGGCGTAGGTGTTTTATCCAATTGTTGCTGAATTTTAGAATCTCCGCCGCCAGTAGCTCCGGTTGATCCTGTTTTTCCAATAGCAGTAATTGCCAGTGAAATCACAACGACTAAAGTTAAAAGAACCCAGGTGCCTTTTTCAAGTACATCACCTGTACGTTGTACACCGAACATATTGCTTCCCGACCCGCCTGTTGCCAGACCACCGCCTTTAGGATTTTGTATTAAAACAAACAGGCCTAATGCAACACAAATAATGATCAATAAAATAATTAAAAAAAGCATAGTATGTTAAATGGTTAAATTTTCTTTTCTATAGATTGGATAAGGTCGGCAAAGTAACGTCTTTTTTCTGGAAACTTCAAACTTAATTTTTCATAAGTATCTATCGCCTTGTCGTAAAGCATTTGCTCGATATAAATATTGGCCAGTGTTTCGGATACGAGGTCATTCTGATCCTCTGCACTTTTCTTCGCCTTGTTTTCATTGTCGATCTGCTCGGGTTTAGGGGGCAGGATCTGCGGGTCATTTTTGATAAAGCTTTCGATGATCTCCGCATCTTTGGTCGCTGGCCTTTGCTGTTCTTCGGTGCCCAGTAAAGCTTCACTTCCGGTCAGGTGGCTCTGTATATGGAAAATATGTTCTACATACTGCTGCTGTAATTCCTGAGCGTTATTTGTTTTAGGTAAAGCATAAGGCTGAAATATACTCTGATGCTCTTTACGGGTTTTGGCCAGCCACCATAAAAAGGTGTATGGCAGGTTTTCATCATGATAATTGCTGACCTGGCTATTTTCTACTTCGGCCGCTGCCTGAGCTTCATGCTCTTCAATAACAGGTGCATCTGCAACCGGCTGCTGCTCGTGTTGTGGTTCAGCAACCTCTGTTGTACTGAAGTTTTGTTCAAAAGCGAAGAAATCTGAAGAAGCAATGCTTTCAAAAACGAAATCATCTTCCAGGGAGTTCCTGCGTTCAGGAGTTTCGGCTGTAACTGCTGTTTCAGCATCCGGATCTGAATTTCTGAATGGGCGGTAATTGGTATGGTCAACTTCAGCAATCTCCTCAAACACCTCTTCCAGCTCATCAAAACCTTCCTGTTCATTCTCTTCTCTGATCCCCGGACATCCGTTGACAATTAAAAAGGTAACAGGTGTAGTTTCTTTTTTAAACAGAAACTGGTGTAAAATCGAGCCGTTGGTATAAAGAGAAGCCTGTACAAGCTGATTTGTGCTTTTTGCCCTTTGTAAATCGGCTTTGGCCAATAATAAATGCAAAGGCTGATAATATGGATAAGTCTGCAACAAATCGCTCAACATAGCCGTATGCTGCGGAGAAGCCTTTTGAGGGTCCGCAATTAATTCAGCAAGTTGTTGTTGTATATCTTTATCCAGCATCACGAGGCTAAGTTAACGATTGAAATTCATTTAATATACCGGTTTTTCCGGCTCTTTTACCATTGCGCAAAAGCCCTGTTGAATATATCTTCAGTAAGCTGTGCGTTGATATCTTTATTTAACTGGAGCTGAAGAGATTCCAGGCTCTGACCTCTCATGTCAAAGTCTTTAAACCGCTCAAATGATTCTTCAAAACTTTGTTTAGGATTCAGGTTGTTGGTGTATTTTACACTTACTTTAATCGTCAGCCTGTTTCCGCCCGCACTTGGCGCATTGTTATTCTGAAGGGCGATAGGGCGGATGTCATAACCCGTAATCCTGCCTTCAAAAACTGCATCAGCATTACTCTGGGTAACCACCAGGCGGGTTTGATTCCGGATACGCAGTTTTAAGGCCTCCGTAAAATCTGCACTTAATGTCGGGATCACCAATGGTGCATTATTTTCAAAATACGACACCGCTACCGTTTTCATTTCTGCGGGAATAGAGGCTCCGTTTAATTTTACTGAACACGAATTCACTAAGGTTGCCAGTGGCAGCAAAAGCAATAAACAGATTCTTTTCATGACCTAATTTAAATTGAGTTCTTTGATTTTTCTATACAGCGTACGTTCCGAAATTCCCAGTTCCTGGGCTGCGAACTTACGTTTGCCTTTATGTTTTTTCAGTGCTTTTTTGATTAAATCAGATTCTTTGTCAATCAGAGAAAGGGATTCTTCCACTTCTTCTGCATCATGGGTGTAGTTATAGTCTACAGGTGCATTCTGAGGAGATTTTTTAATCATGAAAGTGGAATCATTGCTCACGGTCTGATCTACTTCCTGGTAAAGCTGGTTGATATAATGCGGGTTTTCCTCCATAATATGTGAAGTATTTCCGCCACTCTGAATAATCTCGGCAACCAGTTTCTTCAAGTCCATCATGTCTTTTTTCATGTCAAAAAGAACTTTATAAAGGATATCTCTTTCAGAAAAATCTTCTTTATTACTCCCATTATTTAATGCCATTGGCAAATTGCTGCCTCCTTCATTCGGAATATAGTTCAATAAAGCACCAGCAGTCACGTTCCTGTCTTTTTCCAGTACACAAATTTGTTCTGCGATGTTTTTAAGCTGTCTGACGTTTCCAGGCCAGCTGTAATTGCTCAGCATTTGTATCGCATCCGGTTCCAGGTGGATACCCGGACTGCGGTATTTATCGCTGAAATCAGCAGAAAACTTTCTGAACAGCAGGAAGATGTCTTCTTTACGTTCATGTAAAGCAGGTATACGCAAAGGCACAGTATTTAAGCGGTAATATAAATCCTCACGGAACTTACCTGATTTTACCCTGTTATATACATCTACGTTTGTCGCTGCAATAATACGGACATCAGTCTTTTGTACTTTAGAAGAACCTACACGCAGGTATTCTCCACTTTCCAGTATTCTTAATAAACGGGCCTGCGTACCTAAAGGTAATTCCGCTACCTCATCCAAAAAGATCGTTCCTCCGTTTGCCACTTCGAAATATCCTTTACGTGCTTCGTGAGCACCGGTAAAAGAGCCTTTCTCGTGTCCGAATAATTCTGAATCTATTGTGCCTTCGGGAATGGCACCACAGTTTACGGCAATAAAAGCACCATGTTTACGGGTACTCATCTGGTGGATAATGTGTGAAAATACTTCTTTTCCACTACCACTTTCCCCAGTAATTAATACTGACATATCCGTTGGCGCTACCTGCCTGGCAATATCTATAGCACGGTTTAAAAGTGGAGAACCACCAATAATCCCAAATCGGTTTTTAATATCTTGTACGTCCAAAATAATTATATTTAAATTCTCACTGGAGTATATTTTTTAAGCTGTAATTCTGCCCAGTAGAGTCGCTGATGTACAACGCTCAATAATGACATTTACGTATTGCCCTGGCTTTACATTTTCTACCGCCGGGAATACGATCATGGCATTCTGGTCATTTCTTCCGCAAAGGTCTTTATCAGACTTTTTAGAGAAACCTTCTACTAAAATGCGGACTGTTTTTCCTACAGATTTCTCTAATCTGTAATGAGAAGTAGCCTGTTGTTTCAATAAGATTTCCTGTAAACGGCGTTTTTTCACGTCTTCCGGGATATCATCTTCCAGTTTTCTTGCAGCCATTGTTCCTGGTCTTTCAGAATAACTGAAGCAGAATGCGAAATCGTAACCTACATAATCCATCATGGATAAGGTTTCCTGGTGCTCTTCTTCAGTTTCTGTGCAGAAACCAGCGATAATGTCTGTAGAGATTGCGCAATCAGGAATGATATTTCTGATGGCATCAATCCGGTTGATATACCATTCGCGGGTATAAGTACGGTTCATCAGGTCCAATACCCTGCTGCTTCCCGATTGTACCGGTAAATGGATATTGTTACAGATGTTATCATATTTTTGAATGGTATGCAGTACTTCGTCTGTAATATCTTTTGGATGTGAAGTCGAGAAACGTACACGCAATTCAGGGCTGATCAATGCTACTTTTTCCAGTAACTGGGCAAAGTTGACCATAATCTCAGCGCCATCTTCGGCTTCGGCCGTACCTTTCCACTTGTAAGAATCTACATTCTGTCCAAGCAGGGTCACTTCTTTATAACCGCGGTCATGTAAATCCTGTGCTTCAGCAAGAATAGAATGCGGATCACGACTACGTTCACGCCCTCTTGTAAAAGGAACTACGCAGAAAGAGCACATATTATCACAACCACGCATAATCGAAATGAAAGCAGTAATCCCGTTCCCGTTTAAGCGGACCGGACTAATATCTGCGTAAGTTTCTTCTCTGGATAACAAAACGTTGATTGCTTTCTGACCATCACCTACCTGTTCTATCAGTTGTGGCAAATCGCGGTAAGCATCAGGCCCGACAACCAGATCCACCAATTTCTCTTCTTCAAGGAATTTAGATTTTAAACGTTCTGCCATGCAGCCTAAAACCCCGACAATCAGTTTAGGGTTTTTACGTTTTTCTATACCGAACTGTGATAACCGGTTACGGACACGCTGTTCTGCATTTTCCCTGATCGAGCAGGTATTGATAAAGATTGCGTCAGCTTCCTGATAATTACCTGTCGTCTCAAAACCCTGATCTAACAGGATAGAGGCAACAATTTCACTATCAGCGAAGTTCATCTGGCAACCATAACTTTCAATGTATAGCTTCCTCGCATTAAGCAGTTTTGGGGCATCAACAATCAGAGCTTCACCCTGGCGCCCTTCATCATGTGTTTTGTCTGTTAGCTGTAAATCGATCATAAATGAGTAACATTCTTAAAGGGACAAAAATACTAAATTTAATTTGTAAATGACAAATTGGCAGCATTTAAAAATCAGGTTCAGCCTGATATTTGCCCCTTTTAGACGCTGTATTGACATTCAACGTTTCAAATATCAAAAACATTATAGGCCATTATCTGTAATATTAGTTAAATACAGAAATATGACAGTTAATGGATCAGGGAATAAGAAAATATGGAAATGGCTCGCTGGAGTACTTTTAGCCCTGATTGTTAGTGTTGGTTGTGCATCGCTTTATTTCAGTATGCAATGGAAACCGATCCTGAGCAAAAAAATTAAAGAAGTGGTTTCCAAAGGCTCAGCTGATCTGTATAAAATTGATTTTAAGGATATCCACCTCAATCTGCTAACCGGAAGTGTAACTGTTGACAGTATTTTACTCTCGCCAGATACCACGGTTTTTAACACAAGAAGGAAATTGGGGCATGCACCAACACACTTATTTCAGGTAAAGCTGGCGCGTTTAAGATTGCGCCATATTGGGATATTTGAAGTCTGGCTTCATAAAAAGATACTAATGAATGATATTATTCTGGAGAATCCTTCGATTAATATGATTTATAATAAAGTTGATAAAAAGCCGGATACCATTAAAAAAGATAAGCGCAGCCTTTATGAGCTGATTTCAAAAACGCTTGCCGCTGTCCGTATAGGAGGAATTAAAATTGCAGACGCTGATTTTGATTATATTAATGGAGCGGATGGCCGTTTACTGAACTCGGTGAAACATTTGAATGTTCAGATCAGGGATTTTAAGCTGGATGAGACTACTGAAAAAGATACAACACGGTTTTATTATGCAAAAGATGTCTCATTTGAACTGGCAGGTTACCATTCTTTAACGAAGGATAAGCTTTACACAATGAAAGTAGATACCATAACCGGATCTGCAACCGGCCAGACTATCCGGATCAAGGGGTTTAAAATGATTCCGATGTATCCTGATCTTGCTTTCAGCAGGAAGCTTAAGGTTCAAAAGGACCGGTATGATCTGGTTTTTGGTGAAGTTGCTTTTACCGGGATAGATTTTGTGAAATTTAATACCGACCGGGTAATCCATGCGCAGAGTCTGAAAATCGGCCAGACTACAGCCAAAGTCTTCATGAACCGGGAGATGCCGCCGGGTGCCGCGAACAAGGGAAATAATTTTCCGCATATGGCTTTACAGCGGTTACCTATACCAGTTACGATTGACACGTTAAAATTAAATAAGGTGAGCGTTGCTTATACGGAATACAATCCGATGTCGCAGCAGCGTGGAACAGTGAACATTGACGAGTTGACCGGGAACGTGCTGAATGTAACCAATGACCCTTCTTCACTGGGCAGAAATCATTTTGCTGTGGCCGATTTAAATGCTTTAATGATTAAGGCTGCACGGCTGGATATTGTAATCAAATTCAATTTACTGGCTAAAAACGGAGCTTTTTCGTTTAAAGGGCATATTGGAAAACTGGATATGGTGAAGCTGAATCCGCTTGCCCAACCGTTGGGTATGGTGGAAATCGAGACGGGACAGATACAGAAAATAGACTTTGATGTTCAGGCAAATGAAAAGGGTTCTGACGGGACGATGCAGTTGTATTATAATCAGCTGAAGGTGAAATTACTGAAGGAGGGAGAAAATGGCAAACCTGTTCAGAAGAAGGGATTCCTTTCATTCTTAGCCAATACATTGATCATTAAGGATGAAAATCCGTCTAAGAACGGGGATTTAAGAACGGCTAAGATTCATTTTGAGCGGCCTGCCGGTGCTTCGTTTTTTAACTTGCTGTGGAAAAGTGTTTTTGTGGGTATGCGGGAAACCATAGGATTGGGAATTATTCCAATGCAGAGTCCGGAAAAAAGCAGGAAAGAAGTGGTGAATAAGTTAAAGGAGCGTCAAGTGAAAAAGGCGGAAAGAATTAACGGGAAGAGGTAAATGACTGGTTTTTATTTTCTTAAAAACGTATATTGTAATTTTTAGACGCTGGTTAGGCATGATGAGAAAAACCCGAAAAACATTTACGGTAATTAAATGGGTTGCCGCTGTCATGTTTCTGTTGTTTGTAGCGGCAGATGCGATGTCATGGTATCTTAGTGTAAAGCTAAGGCCCGTTATTATGAAAGAGCTGAAGGATTTGGTGCTGAATTCTACGGATAGCTTGTATCATATTGAGTTTTCGACCGTAAATACCAATTTCCTGCTGGGGAATGCCTCTGTCAGTAACGTGAAAATTATCCCTGATACCATTATTTTTAATAAACTGATCAAGCTTAAACGGGCACCGAATAATATTTATGAGGTCAGCCTGAAGAAACTGACCATCCGGAACTTTCACCCTTTCAGTATTTACAAAGATAAAGAGCTGAGTGTAGAGCAGTTGTTATTTGAGCATCCTAAAGTGGTGATGATCAACAGGCAGTTTGATTTCAATGAGAACCGGCCTCCAAGACCTAATAAATCTCCTTATGAATATATCTCGAAGTTTCTGAAACTGGTAAGTGTGAACACGATCAGTTTAAAGGATGTGAGTTTCAAGTATATTAATAAAAATGTGCCTGTACCGGAAGTTGATTCTCTGGATAAGCTGGATATTACACTAAAGGATTGGTTGATTGATGCGAATTCAGCTACTGATCCAACCCGGATTTACCTGTTAAAAGATGTATTGATCAGTTTGAATGATTATCAGTTCGCCACGCCTGATAGTTTGTATCATATACAGTTGAATGAGTTCTCTTTTGCAGCTTCAACGGGGAAGTTGAATGTGAAGAAGTTTGCCGTAGTGCCGCGGTATTCGGAAATGGATTTTGGACGCAAAGTAGGTTTCTCCAAAGAGCGGTTCAGTATTCAGCTGAGTGATATTAGTTTGAGTGGGATCGATCTGCCGCTTTATATTAAGAAGCAGGAGCTTGCGGCTGAGGAAATGAATATTACCAATGGTTTTGTATCGGTATTTAATAACAATGAACTGCCTTCGCAGGGGATAGAACGGGTGGGAAAATTTCCACATCAGTTGTTGCAGCTGGTTAAGGCGCAGTTAACAGTGAAGAAGTTGAATTTGAGTGATGTGGATATTAGCTATGCGGAATTTGATAGTGATAGTAAGCAGAAAGGAAGAATTACTTTTGAGAAGACTTCAGGGACAATTTTAAATGTAACGAACGAGGAGAAGGTAAAGGCTAAGAACCCTTTTATGCTGGCCAATCTGAACACGTATATGATGGGGCAGGGAAAGTTGATGGTCAACTTTAAGTTTGATCTGAATGCCAAGAATGGGGCTTTTTCTTATCAGGGTGAATTAGGGGATATGGACGGAGGGTTTCTGAACAGGATTACCAAGCCTTTGGGGATGTTGCAGGTGAATAGTGGTATGGTGAAAAAGTTGAGTTTTAATGTGGTGGCAGATGAGGCAAAGGCCAGCGGTAATCTTAATTTCCGGTATAAGGATTTATCAATTGGCCTGATGAAGAAGGTGGAGGGGAAAAACAGGCTGGTGAAGCTGGGATTGTTTTCTATGCTGGCAAATTCATTGGTGATCAGGCCGGATAATCCGGATGACAAGGGTAAAATGGTTGGGGCTTCAATCTATTTTCAGCGGGACCCCAGAATTTCTTTTTTTAGTTTTATCTGGAAGACGCTATTGCAGGGGATTAAGTATACGGTTGGGTTAACGCCAGAGAAACAGGCGGAAATTGATGCGCAGATTGCGAAGTTTGAGAAAATGAAGAGTGATAGGGAGCAGCGGAGAGAGGCTCGGCGGAGAAGGAAAAAATAAGGCTGAACAACTATAGTTATTCAGCCTTTTTTATTTTAAAGAGCTTATTTTTATTGCAGAACTTCTGCTGGTGCTGGTTTATCTAACAGATTAGTGTAATAGAAGCGGGCACGTTCTGAAAAATCATGCTTGCTTTTAACACCTTTCCAACCATGTCTGCCACCTGGATAGATCATCAGTTCGAAGTGCTTGTTTTCATCTTCCAGCTTGTTAATCAGTTGAATTGTATTTTGCATATGAACATTGTCATCCATATCACCATGCATGATACGCATCAAACCTTTATACTTGTTAGTATATGTTAATACTGAAGCATTTTTATATCCCTCAGGATTTTCCTTAGGCGTATCCATAAAACGCTCTGCATATACGCTGTCATAAAGTTCCCAGCTCGTAACCGGGGCTCCTGCATAACCAAAATCAAAATAATCTGCACCATAGGTTAAAGCCATTGTCGTGATATAACCACCATAACTATGACCTGTAATCAGTAATTTTTTATTATTAACCCACGGTTTTGCCTTTAACCACTTGGCAGCAGTAATGTAATCCTTCATCTCCCATTTACTCAGATTTCTATGCATTAAGGCCACACCTTCTTTACCGAATTTACCAGAAGCACGGTGATCTACCTCTATCTGGATAATTCCTTCATTTGCCCACCATTGCAGGTCAGCTTTTTTCCAGGTGTTTTTTACAGTTCCGGCATCAGGGCCACCGTAAATACTGAAAATCACAGGATATTGTTTCGTCTCGTCAAAATCTACCGGGTAAGTAATAACCGCAGGCAAATTGTAACCATCATCGGTTGGGATTGTGATCATTTCTGTTTTTCCGATATTATAACTGGCGAAATCAGCAGACTTGCTATCCGCGATTTCTTTAATGATTTTGCCGTTATGGTCCACTAACGCTTGTTTAGCTGGCGTAGTTACATTGGAATAAGTCGTGATGAATTTATCGCCCGAAGGAGACATTTCTACCTCGTGGGTATAGTTCCCGAAAGTCAGTCTTTTTAAGTTTTTACCATTGTAGTTGACACTGTACAGATCAGTTGTGGTAGAAGCTTCTTTATTCGCCATGAAATAGACTACTTTATTTTTCTCGTCAACTTTAACAATGTTTTTTACCTGCCATTTGCCACTGGTCAGCGGATTTACCAGTTTGCCATCCAGGGTATACAAGTAGTAATGCGCCCAGCCTGTTTTATCACTTTTTAAGATATAATGTTTTTTATCCTCCAAATAGGTAATACGGCCATCGTAGTCCAGATCTACCCACGATGATTGTTTCTCATCATAAATTTCTTTTTTAGCACCAGTCTCCGGTTTAACTGCGTAAAACTTCAGGTTATCCTGTCCGCGGTTCATCCATTGAACCATCATGTTGCTTCCATCGTAGCTCCAGTATGGAGTTCCAAAATATTGGTCGTCTTTTTCGTTGAAATCAGCCCATACAATAGTACCGCCTGCCGAAGGAACAAAACCTATTTTAACTTCAGGATTAGGGTCACCGGCTTTTGGATAACGTGTTTTCTCTACGTAACCATGCTGCCCCGTTGAACCATTGATCGGGAACATTGGTACGTTGGTGTCGTCAAAACGCATAAAGGCAAGATGCTTGCTGTCCGGAGCCCACCAGAAAGCTTTATACTTTGTAGGACGGCCTAATATTTCCTCGAAATAAACCCAGGAAGAATAACCGTTATAAATCACATCTGTAGCATCGGTCGTATACCTGATTTCTTTACCTGTAGTCACATCAACTGCATAAAGATCACTTTTACGGGTAAAAGCTACATATTTTCCATCCGGCGAAAGTGTCGGATTGAGTTCTTCTTCAGGAGTATTGGTTAAACGTTTAGGTGCTGATTTACCGTACTTAATATAAACGTCATTGTCTTGTATCATCACGTCCACATCACTTTTAGGTGGTGGCGTATAGGCCGTTTTTGCACCTGAATTGATGTCTACCGCATATAAACTGCGTGTTTTGTCATCTTTTTCTATATAATGATTTTCATCACTCCAGCCTGTAACTTTATTCAGGCTTTTTGTTAACGAAGGAGAGAGACCCTGCGTCTGAGCAAAATTAAGTCTGTGCTCCTGAGCCTGTAGATTGAAACTGAAACAAAGCCCGGCTGCCAGACTGAATAGTAAATGATTCTTCATGTGGGAAATTTAGTGACACAAAACTAAGAAAGCAGCGGCGCATTATTTGTATTGTGTAATAGATATTACCTGATAAAAAGAAAGCATGCTGCGTTTAATGCAGCATGCTTTCCTGAAGATATCTTTTTAAATTATTATTGTGGATTGGTTTCCAGATCGGACATCCCAAATATCGCGACCAGCTTATTGCCCAGATAAAAGTTTAAGGTCTGATCTGCAATATCATATCTGAATGTTTTATCGTTCAGCAGGTTTACAAAATCATTTTCCAGTTTCATCTTCTCTTCTGAACAGGCCATCATGGTACTTCCGATTTGTTTAAAACTAATCGCACCTTTGCTGAATTCATAACTTCCAAAAATGTTATTGCAACCAGCAGAACCGTTAAAACGCTGATCTTCGCGGTGAAAGATCAGGTAAGCGGGCGATTCTTCCTGGGTAATGCCATTCAGCTGGATTAAGTTCCATTTGTGGTTAAAGACAAAGTTAGCTTCGGCTGTGTTTGTTGTCGTATTTTCAATACCACGGGATATTTTCTGGCGCTTTAAAATCCTTTTTACTTTATAGACATAACTGGAAGCATCTGCCGGAACATTTGTTCTTTTGGTACGGGAAACCAAAAGGGTATACCGGTAACCAGGCTGATAAGTAAATCCTACGATACCCCCATAAAAAAATTCCCAGTCTTTACTGGTTGAATATTTGACCAGGTAACAGGTTTGAGGGCCCATACCTGTACAGTTTGCACGCTCTTCTTTGATAACCATCCGGATGTCTTCTGCTTTGCTATAACTGGAAAGGCCAGCTATGAAAAGCAGGGTCAGAATTAATTTGGTGCTGAAGTTTTTCAATTGTGTTTTCATTGTGTATGTGTTATGTTACCCCAACAGGATGCCGGAATGGCTACCTTTCCATAAATATAAAAAAAGGGATGTTCATATACTATGAACATCCCCATTTTTTTAAATTATTTTATTTTGAATTAAACCGACCAGTTCCAGCCGAATTCATCAGCTGTAATTCCATAACGGATATCGTTTAATTTTTTAGCAATTCCAGTAGAAACGGTACGTGTAGCAGGATCTGTTAACTGGTAAGTTTTACCTTCATAAGTGATCTCACTGATCTGTGTAACCGTTGCAGCAGTACCTACCGCAAAAGCTTCTGTTAAGCTTCCGTTTTCGATGTTATCCAGTACTTCCCGGATCAGTACTCTTCTTTCTTCTACTTCAGTACCCATGCTTTTTGCCAGCAGGATAATTGTATCTCTGGTTACACCATCCAGAATCGTTTCACGAACTTCGGGTGTTACAATTTTACCATTGATCACAAACATCAGGTTGGCTGCACCAGATTCCTCTAAGTATTTATGTTCCTTAGCGTCAGTCCAGATCAGCTGATCAAAACCTTCTGCCTGTGCTTCTACAGTTGGAAGCATCGCTCTTGAATAATTTCCAGCAGTTTTTGCTGCACCCACACCACCCTCAGCAGAACGCGTGTAATGCGTTTCAATTTTAACTTTTAAAGGTTTGCTGTAATATGGAGCACTTGGATTGGCAAGGATCACAAACTTATAAGTTGAAGATGGTCTTACACCTAAAACAGGGTCTGTAGCGAACATTACTGGTCTGAGATATAAAGAATAATTTTCTTCAGCCGGAACCCATGCTTTATCAATGTCGATCAGCGCTGCAATACCCTGCATGAAAACTTCTTCAGGAATATTTGCCATCGCCATACGGGTAGCAGATTTATTGAAACGTGCAAAGTTTTTATCAGCTCTGAATACACTTACGCCGCCGTCTGCCTGTTTGTAAGCTTTCAGTCCTTCAAAAATTGCCTGTCCATAATGTAAAGCAGAAATAGCAGGGCTCATTGGAATAGGGCCATAAGGAAGGATTTCGAAATTCTTCCATTCACCGTTTTCGTAATCAGCCACGAACATATGGTCTGTAAAAACTTTTCCAAAAGGCAAGTCAGTATAATCTGTTTCAGCCAGTCTGGAATGACCAGCTTTTGTGGTTTTTATAGTTAATGTATCTATCACGGTTTCTCTTATTTATCAGTACAAAATTACGAAATATTCGTCTTATATAATATATTATTTCTCTTTATGACATTTGTCCGGTGTTGGACTGTATTATCGATTAAAGAGTGGTTTATTGTGGCTGACTTACTTTTTGATGCTTTTCAGTACACTCAGCACCCACGATTTACCCCATTCTTCCAACTGTTCCTCCGTCCATAAAAACGGATAAAAGATTCTTTTCTGGAAACGCGGAGGCAGGTATTTCTGCCAGTTGGTTCCTCCTGTAGCAGCGATGTCTACCGGATCACGCTCCAAATATCTGACTGCCGATTTATAGTGTGACAATGGCCACTCCACATTGACGAACAGATCCAGCTTTCTTAATTCGTCAGCTAATAAGCTTACATCGTGGCCTTCCTTTTCAAAACGGGTGTATAAAGCAGAGAAATTATTAAACTCCCTGTCTTTCACCAATTGCAGAAACCGGGCAGCATACTTGGTGATAAACTGTTTTAAAGTCAGCGTCTGTTTGCCGCTCGATAATTCAGTAGCTCCGAATTTCCAGTAGATATTTTCAAATTTCTCTTCTAAACTGGCATTGGCAAGTTCTTCCCTTTTACTCTTATCTACCAATCTTGTAAAATCAGTTGCACAGATTTCGATCATTCTGTATTGCGCAGATTGAAAACCGCTGGCTGGTAACAGAGACATTCTGAATTTAAGGAATTGTTCTTTTTCCATACCGTCTACCATCACATCAAAAGAGCTGGTCAAGGCATTGAAATAGGCATTGATACGTTTTACGCGTGCCGTGAAAAATTCAACGGTCAGCGCAGGATGTTCTGCAATTTGTTTACACTCATGCAGGCAAAGCTTAAAATACAGCTCTGTAATCTGGTGGTACATAATGAAAATCTCTTCGTCCGGAAAAGGTGTTTTCGGACTCTGAAGACTCAATAAAGTGTCAAGGTGGATATAATCCCAATAAGTTAAGAAATCGGCATAAAGCAGCCCATCCAGATAGGCGGCCATATCCTGGCCCATAGCTTCATACTTTTCCTGTAGTTTATCCAGCTTGCTTTTTATTTCTGGTGTAAGCTCCATTTTAATAAAGTACTCTGAATTTAATAGTATGTTCAATTTTCTTTAAAGACTTAAAAAGATCTTTGTCATATTCTGCATTAATATCTGTAATGGCATAACCGATCGATGGGTTGGTCATCAGGAACTGGCCCACAATATTGATATTGTGTTTTGCAAAAACAGTATTGATCTGAGCCATAATCCCCGGCACGTTATGGTGGACGTGAATCAGCCGGTGTGAAGCATCAATTCTCGGCAACTGTAAATTCGGGAAGTTAACGCTTAGATAAGTAGTCCCTTTATTCATGAAATCCAACATCCTTTTAGGAATGAAATTGGCATTTCTCGGATTATTTTTTGGATCTTCAAAAACTACAATCCCCATGGTTGTACAAGCTTGCAGGTCTATTTTGCTGCTTGCGCTACCCAGATAACCAATTGTTTTTAGCTTCAGTGCAATTTTTAATTTCTCAGGGTCCATTTTCTCCCCTTTTCCCAGCAAGATCATATGGACATCTTTGATATATTTATCTTCAAAAGACGTTTTATGACGGATAGAAAGACCATCTTTCTTTAAAAGTGCCAGGCTTTCTTCCGGAATATCTCCGATTGCCAGGCATAAAATCCTGTTTTTTGGATAAGAAATGGCCCGTGGCAGATTATTAACGTATAAAAACTCGTCAAAGCTAGGCGTCACATGATCAGCTCTGCTTACGATACTCTCTCTGGAAATATTTTCTGTAAAGGCGAAGAACTTTTTGATCATTCCGCTTTCACGAAGCTGAAAATCTGAATAACCATCGCCGATGCCATATAAATCGCCCTCAAGATTCAGGTGCTGCATCAGTTTTACTTTGCCACCTTCTTCGCTTAATGGGTTTGCATGGTCATAATCGATGATTTTGCCATCGCCCGTAGTCACAAAAGTATTCGCGTAAATATTTTCTTTTTTGATATGATACTGGCTTACTACCGGGGTAATAAACTCTTTAAAACCGCCGGATACGATCAATACCTGGTCGGCATGTTTTTTAAAGAACTCCGCATTGCGGGAAAAAGATTTGGATACTTTCTTCTTTAACCGGGTGATCAATTGTTTCAGGTGATCTTCTGAAGCTTCCAGTAATTTTACTCTTTGCGCCAGACTTTCACCAAATGATAGTTTTCCTTCCATCGCCAGGTTAGTGAGGTCTTCAATTTTCTTAAAGATGGCTTCCTTGTCGGGATGTTTTTTGAGGGAAATGCGGGCAAGCTCATCAAGAGCTTCTACCTGTGTGAAAGTGCTGTCGAAATCAATGATGTAAATATTCTTTTGCTTCATTTTAAAGTTTTTTTAAACCTGCACATACTTCCTGAATGCTTTGATGCAGGGGCTTGAAGGTGATACCCGTACTATTCCTGATTTTATCGTTACTGTATAAACTTATATTTAAACTGCTTTTTGCAGCATCGCTGGTCAGTGCGGCGGCTTTTCCTGTAAACAGGGAAGCTAGTTTTGCTGCCCGCCATGCAAGACCAAGCATCCACGGTTTAGCTTCTTTAGATGGGGCTTTAACACCCATTCCTTTGGCAATCTCTGAAAAAAACTGCTTATAATAGTAATTCTCTGCTGATATTGTAAATCTTTCACCTGTGATCTCACTTTCCATCAACAGAATCATGCTTTTTGCGACATCTTCAACGTCTACAATTCCGGTAGCTCCTTTGGTATAATAGCCTAAACCGTCTTTAACGAGTTTGAAGATCGCACCACTACCTGTATATCCTGCATTCCGGCCAATGATGACCGATGGATTCACAATAACTGCGTCCAGCCCTTCAGCCATACTACGCCACACTTCCATTTCTCCTTCGTATTTGGAAATTGCATAGGAGTGGACATTGGCGTCATATTCCCAAAAGTCTTTTTCGGTAATCTGCATATCTTTTTTGGCTTCTCCCAGTGCGGCAACAGAACTCACGTGAAGAAGCCTTGCGTTATGGTATACACATAAATTAGCCACATTACTGGTTCCTTCAATGTTAACTTTCAGCAGGGTTGCTTTATCTTTAGGATCAAATGATACTTTAGCTGCGCAGTGGTACACTTTTGTGATATTTTCAAAAGCATCATCAAGTGTGGAGAGGTCATTAATGTCGGCTACTACCCATTCAATCAGTGTATTGCCGGATAGTATTGCAGGGATTACGGAGTCTTCTCTTTTTAGTGCGCGTACTTTTTGTCCTTGCCCGGTAAGCTGGTAAATGAGTTCAGCTCCTAAAAATCCTGTGGCACCGGTAACTAAAATCATTTCATTTTTTTTAGGATGTTCATTAATATATGATCTCAAAAATAGATATTTGACAGCATAGATACCATTAATTATGTCCTTATCCGATTTTTTCTCCCCTTTAACTCTCGAAAAATTCACGCCTAAACAGGGCTTTTATACCAGTCAGCTGGGAATGAAGGCTAGTTTTTACACGGAAAAATTTCCTGAGCTGGGTGATAAAACCTTTGATATCGCGATTCTGGGTGTGAAGGATGACCGTGCTGCGGTGAATAATAGTGGTTGTTCTTTAGGGCCTGATTACTTCAGAGAACAGTTTTATTTACTGCATGAAGGAGCATTTGAGAGCAGGATCGTTGATTTAGGTAATATTATAGCCGGAGCGACGATTTCTGATACTTACATTGCGCTTAAGATGGTGGTAACCGAGCTGATGAGACTGGATATTGTTCCGGTTATTATTGGTGGCGGCCAGGATCTGACTTATGCACAATATATGGCTTACGAAGCGCTGGAGCAGAAAGTAGATCTGGTGGTGGTTGATAGTAAATTTGATCTGGATGAGGATGAAAATGAGCAGGGTAGTATTGCGACCAGATCGGATACTTATTTGAATAAGATCTTCATGCATCAGCCTAATTACCTGTTTAATTTCAGTAATATCGGTTATCAGACGTATCTGGTTAATCAGGATAGTTTGAAGGTGATGAATAAATTGTATTTTGATGTTCACCGTTTGGGCGAGTTTCTGACCGATGTGAGTTCTGCTGAACCTGTGATCAGAAATGCAAACATGATGAGCTTTGATTTTGGGTGCATCCGTTCTTCGGATTCTTCTGCAAACGGGAATGCCGGCCCAAATGGTTTTTATGGAGAGCAGGCTTGTAAGATTGCCCATTATGCGGGATTAAATGATAAGTTAACCTCTATCGGCTTTTATGAATTTAACCCCGCGTTTGATCATGGCAGCCAATCAGCAATGTTGCTGGGCCAGATGGTTTGGTATTTTGTAGATGGTTTTTATAACCGTAAAAAAGATTTTCCATTAAATCCTAAATCTCAATATTTAATTTATCGTGCAAGCTTAAACGATGGTTCAGGTGAAATGCTTTTTGTGAAAAGCAAGAAATCTGACCGCTGGTGGATGCAGGTTCCCTATCCTTCGGGAGTGTCTAAAAATGAGCGTTTCCATTTGGTGCCTTGCCGATATGAAGATTATACCATGGCTGTTAACGGGGAAGTGCCTGATTTATGGTGGCGTACTTATCAAAAGCTGCTTTAGACCAGTTAGATGAAGTCCATTTGTCTTGTTTTTGATGAACAAAAGTTCCCAGATAAATTATACTTTAATCCTAACTGCCGATAGCATAAGCTTTGGTTACTGCGATTTTAAATGGATCAAGTCATATACTTGTGGATCAGGGATTAAATTTCAAGTTTTGGGTTTGATATTTTCTTAGTTCAAATCAGCTGGTTACGATTCTTTAATAAGCTAATTACTTCCTGATTTCCAGGCTTGCTACTTTTACGAAAGTTCTCTGATGCCTTTTTCGGTTTCCATTGCTTGTTTCATTATGCCCGGTACAGAGCTTTTGAAACAGCCTGTACTCCAAACTGCTGCTTTAAAAATGAAATCACCCAGGATTCCCTTTGAAAATTTATCCGTCAAACTTCCCATAATAAATAAATGCTTTTCCACCAATGTAAGCTATTCGCGTTAAAGATTATCCTGATGCGTAAAAAATGTCCGCAATTGTCCGCAGCTGTCTGCAATTGTCCGCAGTTGTCCGTGGGTTAGTCCAATGGAAAATTATAATTTCATTAATCTTCAACTAGTTATGGTTTGGTTGTGCCTGAGTGTTGGTCGGGGTGACATCAGGTTGAGAACAGGCTTTAACTATAGCAAGTCCAATTGATTTCAACTAGTTGTTTTGACTTGGACTTGCCATGCTCTCGCGTTACTTTAGCATTGCTCTTACCCTAACGAGTACTCAGGCACTACTCAGGCAGTACCCGGCCGGTATAGCTTTATTATTTAGCTATTTTGAATTTATTTACCAACAGCCCGGCCTTGTTTCGGCTGAGTCATTCCCATGCAAATTGAAAGGTGTCAGCGCAAATCCACAGGCATAAGAGCATCCGTGATAGCAACGACTTTCTGTTGAGCGTGTCAAAATTTATCCTTAAAAAAGAGCCTGCTTCACAAGTTTATGACTTGATCCTTTTTAAGTGCTCTTCATAAAGGGGAACGCGCCCTGTTTGTGATCTTTTTCTTGGTCTTTCCATTCCTGTTTTAATTTAAGTGTTTATCCACCATTGTAAAGCAAAATCAGGAACGGACAAACTAATAACAGGGATAAATACCTTTTCAAAGAGGGTAGGATCCATGTGTTAATTTTCGTGATGATTAATTTATTTTAACGTAAATAACTCCCTGTATGAACGGCTTTATTATCGTTTAAATGGTATATTGGGAAACGTTTACCTGTCTAATAGTGGTATTAACGTAATAAATTGATATTGAGGTTTTTAATACAGATAATCAAATGGTGTATTTATTAATTATGGGTTTATTGTTAGCTGGTTTTGGCCTTTTTAAAGTTTTTGACCGCAAGTGCTATAAAAAGTCAGGAGTCAAAACTGCCGGGGTTGTTTCTGATATTGTACTGAGCGGACGGAGTTATTATCCGATTGTGAGTTATGAAACATTGGATGGAGTTCGTGTGGAGGAAGAGTATTCACTGGGAACAATGCCTTCAGCGTATAGAAAAGGAGAGTTTGTCAAAGTTATTTATAAGAAAGAGGATTGTAAAAAGTTCATTCTCGACAATAAGTCTTCTGAATATATAGAGTTTGGTTTTATAGCGATTGGAATAATTATGATGTTTATTTCCTGTTATTATTCCTATAAAGGGGACGGAAACTGGGACTTTTAACGGGCGATTCTTATCTTCACGCTAAATATGATCTACCCAATAAAAACAACTGAATTACAAGAAAACCTTGACTTTTATTGTGAAGTGATCCTGATGCAGGAGCGCGCAACTCAATATATCAAAGGATTTCCCTGGTGTAAGGCTGTTATCGGATCTTCTCTGTATTTCAATTTAGGGGAGAAGCTATGTGTCTTTTTATATGAAATTAATAATTCAGCAAGTAAAGATGATAACTTTCTATGGGTAGTTGTAGGTGATCTTCCACCTATGTACCTCGATATTTACGGACCTAAAAATACGGTTCATGTACTTGCGGATTATGTTGATCTGGCTAAGAAATGGATTTCGAATGTGGAGGGAGGTTTTTCTGTTACAGGTTGTTACCCTTTTAATATTGCACCTACAGCAGAAATGGCCAGTTTGTTAAAGCAAAGGATCGTGTTAATTGAAAACGCAATTCTTGCGAATATGGATGAGATTGCGTTACCAGCAGGGCTGAATGAAAAGTAATATTTTTATTTTGTAATTTTTTGTTGTCATGCTTGTTGTTTCGTAATTATGATTAATATTACTTAATATTTATATCTTAAAACATCATGTGGTTTATTTTAAGAATATGATATCATTTTTATTCTGATAAATAAATTAAAGTTAAAAATAATGGTCTCAAAGCTTTCATGGCATTACCCAATCACATTTAAATTCGTAATCTTTTCTGTTATCACATTTTTTCTTGGTTTTGATACGACTGCACAGGGAATAGATAAATTTAATTTCAGTAATATTATCCCACCCTCTCCCGAAGTTTCAGCGCTTGGGAAATATATTGAATTCCCAATGTCATATTCATCAGGAGTTCCTGTAATCAGTATTCCATTATACACAGTTCGATCAGGGGAGTTAGAGGTACCTTTAAATTTATCTTATAACGCATCAGGAATTAAGGTCGAAGAAGTTGCTACATGGGCAGGATTAGGCTGGAACCTGAATACTGGAAGCAGCTTGTACCGTGTAGTGCACGGATTACCTGACGATATGAGTAATAATGGGGTAATGTACGCGGATAGAACTATAAAAAAGGTTCTGGGTTACGCAGATAATAGCGCTGAAAAATACTTAGCTAATCATGACATCTATGAAAATATTCTGGATGTTGAACCAGACATTTACTATTTCTCTGCAATGGGATTTTCTGGCAAGTTTTACTTCGATCAAACAGCTCGAACATTTGTACAAATGCCACTTAGTCCGGTTAAAATAGATTATAGCGTTAATAGTGATAATAAAATAATACAATTTATACTAACACTTCCTGACGGAACAAAATGTTATTTCGGGAAATCTGAAGATAATACAAGAACTGGATATGAGGATTTTTCGAGTACCACGAGCGTAAACTTTAGCGATGGTATGGCCACAGTACCTCAGAATCCTGGTGGAAGTACACCACCTCACACTACCTCCTGGCAGATTATGGACTTAAAAAGTGTTGCGGGTAAAAGTATAAAATATTATTATAGCGCTGATAAATCAATAATCAATTTTGGTAGAGGAGGAGAGTCTAAAGACTATGCAGGAACAAGCGGCTGTGAAGCTGTTGTCGGTGGTAGTATGTCTAGTTGGTCGTACTATGTCCAATATGGTTCAAAGAACGTGCTGGAGAAGATTTCATTTGCCGGAGGGGATGTTTATTTCAAGGCCAATACAGTACAAAGAACAGATATTATAGGCGGCCCGGCTGCATTAGACAGCATCTTAGTCAAAAATAAAAATAATAAGCTTTTAAAGGCCTTTAAATTTAATACTGGATATTGGTTTAGTGATGAAAACCTGCATCTTGATATACCTGTAATAACTGGTGGAGATGCAAATGTTGTCGCACAATACAGACTTTACCTCTCATCACTTGATGAAATTAACGGGACGCTGAATGAGAAATACAGTCATAAGTTTGAATATAATACCTCTGGCCTGCCAAACAGGTTATCAAGTTCACAGGATTATTGGGGTTATTATAACAAAATTGAGAATGGAATCCATTTAACTCCGAGGGTCAGATCCACTTTTATAAATGGGAATCCCAATGGCGGCGGTTACTTACCGGGTGCGGACAGAAAAGTCGATACATTAACCAATCAGGTTGGTATTTTGAATTCCATCATTTATCCAACCGGCGGTAAGACGACTTATACTTATGAAACAAATCGTGTAAATAAAATTAACATTGGCGGTGGTGACGTGAGCGGTTTTGAGCTTTCAGGATTAGACCAGAAATCAGATCTGTTGCTGAAGAGTTACCAATATCTAAGTCCAGGAACGACCAATGCTTATGAGAAAACATTCAATGTAGGTTTACACCCTACTACTGTTCACTTCCGTTATACAGGATGTAAGGATTTTAACACCTTTGACTGTCCTTTAGTGACAACAATACAAGGGATTACAGATAAGAGTATACTCATTGCTTTGAATGTACCAGAAAGCTACTTGACGCTGCCACAGGGAAGCTATAAAATTACTACAATTATTAATAATGCTTTTGAAAATCCTGATGCAGAGTTTTTTGTGTCATTTGACTGGGAGGAAGAAAATGCGGCTATAACTAATCGTATGATTGTTGGGGGGCTAAGAGTGAAGAAAATCGTGAGTAGTGATGGACTTGGTAAAACCCTTAGCAGATCTTTCAATTACAATAATTTTCAAGATGGACTATATTCAAGTGGAAGGATACAAAATATTCCTATTCACGCTTTCAAAATTTCATGTGGCAATATAGGTGGAGGAACTGGGGTTACCAGGATTGTTTCTCAGAGCACGGTGCCACTGGTCAATGGTGATGGGCAGACATTAAAGTATAAAAATATTACTGAATATATGGATGAAACATCACTGTCGCAAAAGACTGAGTATACTTATTCTCATTCAGAAACGGATAATGATGGTGTTAATGTTTATCCTTTTGCTTCATCAGCAAAAGCAGACTGGCGTTCAGATTTGCTACTTATTAAACGGGATTATGAATACCGCAGTGCTGGTAAGTATCGGCCTGTTCATTCTAAAGCATTCTTATATACTGGATATGAAACCAATTTCAATGATGTTTTTGGGATAAAATTCGGGACTAATCCTACTCCCGGAAGTTTTTCCAGCGCAACTTACAGAGGGGTAACAGAATGGCAAATGAAAACCGGCGAAATAGATACGACCTTTACCTATACTGGTG
The DNA here is from genome assembly GCF_014200595.1 of Pedobacter cryoconitis. NCBI lineage: Bacteria > Pseudomonadati > Bacteroidota > Sphingobacteriia > Sphingobacteriales > Sphingobacteriaceae > Pedobacter > Pedobacter cryoconitis. The sequence continues at coordinate 846 of NZ_JACHCG010000005.1, read as the reverse complement.
AGGTGGCTGGTCCGGCTATTATACAAAATAGTATTTTCACTTATAATAAAAATAACAGCTATCAGCTTTCAAATGCGTTAACGTATGGTAGTGATGGCAAAAAAAATAACCTAAGATATACTTATCCGGGTGATTACAACTCTTCTCCTGGATTTGATATCGCAGGTTTAAAACAAAATAACCTATCAGGACTGGTTGTAAAAAAAGAAAGTAGTGTAAACGGTAAAATAAGAGGTGGGGAGGTACTTAAGTATAATATATATGGTAAACCAGTAGAAGTATATGAATTTGAGTCTGTTGCGGGATTGGATACGGCTGTTCTTGATGCGGCAAATATTCTTACCAGTGGGTATAGTCTTAAAGCTACTTTGAGCTATAGTAATCTGAACAAATCAAATCCTCTACAGATCAGTCGGGCTAATGGCGTGCCAGTTTGTTATCTATGGAGTTATGGAGCAGAGCACCCAATAGCAGAGATTAAAAATAGCACTTATGAAGCGATTAAGGGCATTCTTGGGGAAGAAGCTATAAATACCTTTAGCATGCTGGTCAATCCAGATAAGGCTGCAATAAATACTTTTATCGCACCATTAAAGACTGGACTACCTAATGCACAGGTCATGATTTATACTTATCAGCCTCTAACTGGTGTAACGGGGCTGACTGATGCCAAAGGCAAAACCAGCTCTTTTGAATTTGATGAGTTTCAGCGATTGAAAAATGTGAAAGATCAGAACGGAAATGTCATCAAGAATAATACATACCACTATAAAAATTAATGCCTCATGAAATTAAGATTACAGTATATAGGCTCGATTCTCTGTGCCTTATTTTTAGTTGCCAATA